>DAOWCR010000118.1 GCA_030639445.1 Dehalococcoidales bacterium | reverse complement strand
TTCAGAGGGGCTACTTTTTTAACGGAAAGCCCGCAGTTAAGGGGTGTTTAAGAGGGGCGGCGCCCCTCTCTAAAAAACTTCCCCTTCCCCTTTTTAAGGGGAAGGGGATACAGGGGATGGGGTTATAAAACTCACTTCCCCCCAAAATACCCCAGCGCCAGTTTGATTTTTTCCTCTAAACTAATTTCCGGGGAGGCGGGCAGGGCGGCCACCGCTTTGGCGGCTTCCGCCGCCGAGTAGCCCAGGGAGGTCAGCGCCGCCAGCACGTCGGCGTTCTCCTGAGCAAATTCGGGGGGTGGGGTGGTTATCCAGCCGGCGCCGATTTTCTCCTTAAGCTCCAGGACAAGGCGGCTGGCCACCTTCTTACCGATTCCCGGCACCGCCGTCAGCAGGTCGACGCTGCCGGTGGCAATGGCCATCGCCAGCTGCTCCACGCTCATCGCGGAAAGCATGGCCAGCGCCAGTTTGGGACCCAGCCCGGAAACGCCAATCAACGTCTGGAAAAGCCCCAGCTCCTCCGCCGAGGCAAAGCCATAAAGGGTGGCGTTGTCCTCCCGGAGGTGGAGGTGGGTATATAACTGCACCTCCCGGCCGATGACCCCCAGTGCGCTCAGGGTGGAGGTGGGCATAAACACCTGGAAGCCCACGCCGCCCACATTGATGACGGCGCCATCGCCGCCCAGCGACTCTACCTTGCCGTGAAGACTGGATATCATTATCTTTCTCCCTGTCCGGCCAGCAAATTGCTCACGTGTACCTCCCTCAGGTGGCAGATAGCCACGGCCACGGCGTCGGCGGCGTCATCCGGCTGGGGAGCTTCCGCCAGGCCGAGCTGCAGCCGGACCATCTCCTGGACCTGCTCCTTGCTGCTGGCCCCGTAATTAGCCACCTGCTGCTTTATCCGGGTGGGCGTATATTCATAGGTCGGGATACCCTGGCCGGTGGCCGCCAGCAGGGCTACCGCCTGGGCCCGGCCAATCGCCAGCGCGGAACGGGCATTCTTGGCCACGAAAGGCTGCTCCACCGCCATAGCGTCGGGCCGGTGGTGCCGGACAATCTCCAGCAGTTCCCGGTACAGATAGTCCAAGCGCTCCCCTATCGGGGTGCGCTCCGGGCTGACCAGGGCACCGCAATCAACCAGGGACATCCGGTCGCCCTGGCCCTCCACCACCCCGTAGCCCATCTTTATCGTGCCCGGGTCAATGCCTAAGACTTTCATTTTACTTTAGATATGGGAAGCCCGGCTAACCGGAGACCTGCAGCTGGTACTTCTCCAGGATGGTATCGGGAAAGTCAACGTTGCTGGACACGTGCTGCACTTCGTCCTGTTCCTCCAGCTTATCCAGCAACTTCAACGCCTGCAGGGCCGCCTTTTCTTCAAGCTGGACGGTGGTCCTGGGCACCTTGGCCAGTTCCGCCGAGGCAATGGCTATCTTTTTCTGTTCCAGTGCGGACCTGACCTTCTCCATCTCCTCCGGCTCGGTGTAAATCTCCACATAGCCGCTCTCCACCTTAACGTCATCGGCACCGGCGTCAATGGCTTCCAGGGCCAGCTCGTCAGCATCCCGGTCATCGGTCTTCACGGTAATCAGCCCCCTGGCGTCAAAAATCCAGGCGACACAGCCGTTCTCTCCCAGGCTGCCGCCGTGCTTGGTGAAGGCGTTTCTCACTTCCTGAATGGTCCGGTTGCGGTTATCGGTCAGGGCCTCCACCAGGATAGCCGTGCCGCCGGGCCCGTAACCCTCAAGGATAAGCTCCACCAGGGTGATCCCCTCCAGCTCACCGCTGCCCTTCTTGATGGACCGCTCGATGTTATCCAGCGGCATGTTATTATCGCGGGCTTTCTGGATAGCCAGCCGCAGCCGGAAATTTGCCTCCGGGCTGCTGCCGCCATCGCGCACCGCGACGATGAGTTCCCGGGTCAGCTTGGTAAAAAGCTGCCCCCGCCGGGCATCGGCCACCCCCTTCTGGTGCTTGATTGACGCCCATTTTGAATGACCTGACATCCTTTATTCTCCCTGGCCGCCGGTCCCGTCTTTCGCTTTTAATTCTAACACTTCACCTGCACGCGGTCAAAGCACATCTGCTTATCGGGAATTTTAGAGAGACGAAGTTCGCAAGAGGAGAACCAAAGGAGAGTCAAAGAGAGGCGAAGCCTCCAAATATGTTTTTGCAGGGAGTTTTAGAGGGGCGAAGTCCCTCTTTTAATATCTTCCCCCTTCCCCTTGATAAGGGGAAGGGGGACACGGGGGGATGGGGTTACTAAATAAAAAAAGTTAAAGGAGAAGAGGGATAAAGGAAGCAGGCTGCCGGATGGTTTCGGGATGTATCGGATTACCTGACAGAAATACCTTCTTCCCGGTTTATTCCGTACCTTTCGGCATGCGCCCGCTTCAGCTGTTGAAAGCGCGCCTGAAACGAGGCCGAAGTGATGCTTTCCGTGGACATTACCAGGCCGTCTTCCCGATTGTCCGTGTAGTAGCCGTGACGCAGACCCACCTGGTTGAAGCCGTACTTATGGTAGAGTTTCTGGGCGGGAATGTTGGAGACACGCACCTCAAGGGTAATAATAGTCGCGTTCAGTTCGGTAGCGAGTTCTATGATTGATATGAGCAGACGCTCGCCGATACCCTGGCGCTGGTAGCTGCTTCTGACCGCGATATTGGTGATATGGGCTTCATCGCCCAGGGCCCAGATACCGGCAAAACCGATAATGTACTGTGTTTCCGCCGGAGGCAGTCTGCGGCCCAAGAAACGGCGGTGACGAAACAGCCACCCTACCCTGGATACCAGCCCGGAGATACCGTCTACCGGAGGGGCTTTGACCTCGGGTTCCCTGACCGTTCTGCTTTCATCGCCGGCGACAATGTGCCGGGCTAACTTATTTTGCAGCTCACGGTGATAGTTGGGCGGCGGCCACTGGGTGGGAAAGACCTCACGGTCAATCTCGTTGACCTGAGCAACATCTTCCCGGCGCATCGGGCGCACACAATAAGGCAAGGTTTTATCCCCACGGAAAAATTTTTAACTATCTCCAATTGTAACATATTCCATTTCATACTGGCATATTGTTGAAAAGAAGGGCTGGCGCCCCTCTAAAACACCCCACGTTATTATCCCGGAATAAGAAGAGCTAAAGCACCCGGCATCATTAACCCGGAGCAAGGAGAGTTAAAACACCCCGTATCATTAACCCGGAGCAAGGAGAGTCAAAACACCCCGTATCATTAACCCAGGGTAAGGAGAGTTAAAACACCCCGCATCATTAACCCGGAGCAAGGAGAGTCAAAACACCCCGTATCATTAACCCAGGGTAAGGAGAGTTAAAACACCCC
>DAOWCR010000028.1 GCA_030639445.1 Dehalococcoidales bacterium | reverse complement strand
TCTCCCTGCTGCTTGAGCATCTCCTCCCGGGCGTAAAAGATAATCTCCCCGGTGGTCAGTCCCGCCGGGCAGTGCGGCACACAGTTATTGCAGGTCAGGCAGTTGTCGATGGGGTCTTTTATCTCGCCGAGCTCCAACTGGTGGTCGAGCAGGGCACTGCGCACCAGTTCAATGCGTCCTCGGGCGCTTTCCCACTCCACACCGGTAACCTTGTAAATCGGGCAGCCGGCCAGGCAAAACCCGCATTTATTGCACTTCTGCAACGCTTCCGCGATATCTTTGGCTACCGGCATGCTCAGTCTGCGCCTTCTCCCAGTTTCCCCGGGTTGAGGATGTTGTTGGGGTCAAACTCTGTTTTCAGTCGCTTCATCAGGGCGCGGTCGCTCCGCCGGGGCAGGGCGCCGGCGCTTTTCCTGACCGGGAGGGGGGCCGATTCAACGATGAAGAACCCACCCAGGTCGGCGGCGGCTTTTTTCAAGTCACCGATGATACTAACGGCGTGGTCATCTCCGGCGACCACGTAGGGATAGAGAATGCCGTTATAGCAGTGCCCCCGGATACCTGTGGGCACCCTGTATTTCTGGCCGATTTCTTTTATCGCCTTAAACATATCCGCCTGCCGGCTGAGGGGCACGGAAGCCTTTCCCTGGAAAGCCGATGGCGCGGCGCTCAGCACTGCCTGGTGTGCCCCGCGGTAGGCGTTCCAGGCGCGGGTGGCGGCCTCGCCTTCAAGGGTAGCGATGTGACGCACCTGGTTCGCCCCGGCCATGGCGCTGATTTCTTTTAAGTGCCGCTCGACTTCTTCCCGGTTCCCGCTGATGTCAATGAGCAGCCGTACCTCGTCTTCAGCCAGGGGCGAATCGCCAATCGGCGCCGAGTTACGCCCGGCGACCCCGTCTATCAGCTCCACGGAGCCGGGGGTTAAGGGTGAAATCAGGAGCCGGGCGACGAGTCGGAAAGCGTCTTCAATGCCGGCGAAGGTCAGGCAGAGGCTCCGGCTGACCTCGGGCAGGGGAAATAGCCTAAGCACAGCTTCGGTGATGATGCCCAGGGTACCCCAGGAGCCGATGTACAGCTTGCACAGGTCAATCCCGGCCACATTCTTCATGGTCCTGCCGCCGGTATGGATGATATCTCCGGTGGGGGTAACCGCCGTTATCCCCAGCACGATATCGCGGGCGGTCCCGTAGGCGGCCCGCCGCGGCCCGCTGGCATTGGTGGCCAGTTCCCCGCCGATGGTGGATGTCTCCAGGTAAAGCGGGTCAAGGGGAAAAAGGAGACGGTGTTCGCCCATCTGTTTTTGCAGTGCCGCGTTGCTGAGGCCGGCACCTATCTCTACCGAAAAATTGCCGGTGTTGAGTTCTATAATCCGGTTCATCGGTTTCAGGCAGAGTACTATGTCCGCCGAGGAGAGGCAGGGGCCGACCGCCTGTTTTGAGCCGCTCCCCCAGGGAATAATGCTGGCCCCTGACTCGTTTCCAGCTTTAACAATCTGCGATACCTGTTCGGTGTTGGCGGCGAAGACCACGGCTGCGGGCACCAGCCCGTCCACCTCGTAGGTTTTCGTCACCTGGCGGTCCGTCGCCACGTTCTCGGGACCGACTATTCCGGCAAGCCGCGGGCCGAGGGCGGGCTGTTCCGGGGAGGCGGTCTTATCCATCACGCGGGTGCCTCTTTTTCTTCGTGGTGGGGTCCGTCTTCTTCGGGGGGAAGCAGTTTTCCCGGGTTTAAGATACTATCGGGGTCAAAGACTGACTTCACCCGGTGCATGGCGGCCAGGTCAGCCGGGCGGAACATGGCCTTCATGGTAGGCAGCTTCTCCAGGCCGATGCCGTGTTCCCCGGTAAGGGTGCCGCCCATGTCCAGGCAGACCTTGAGGATTACCTTGCCGGCTTCTTTGGCGGCTTTCTTTTCTTTTTCGCTGTTAACATCGAACAGAATCAGCGGGTGGAGGTTACCATCGCCGGCGTGGGCGACATTGGCGATGGTTACTTTATACTTCTCGGCAACTTCTCCTACCTTGCGCAGTGCCGGCACTATCATATTCCGGGGTACGGTGCCGTCCATGACCACGTACTGGGGACAGATTCTGGCGACAGCCCCGAAAAATCCGCGGCGGCCCTGCCACAGGACAGCCTTCTCGTCCGTCGTTTTGGCCAGGCGCAGCTCGCGCATCTTGTTTTTCCGGCATATCTCCGAGATATCTTTGGCCTGCCGGTCCAGACTATCGCCCAGCCCCTCAAGCTCAATGAGGAGCACGCCTTCAGCATCCGTCGGGTAGCCGGCGCTGATGCTCTGTTCGATAACCCAGCACGATGTCTTGTCCATCAGTTCCAGGGCCCCGGGAATAATGCCGGCGCTGATGATATCGGAAACGGCCTGGCTGGCGTCTTCCAGGGTCTCAAAGACCGCCAGCAGTATCCAGGAAGTTTCCGGCAGCGGCACGATATTCAGCACTAACCGGGTGACGATGCCCAGTATCCCCTCGGCGCCGATGAGCAGGGCTCTTAAATCATAGCCGGGAGTATCCTCAGCGCTCCCGCCGAGCTCGACTATTTCACCGTCGGCCAGGACGATCTCCATCCCGCAGACATACTTGGAGGTTACGCCGTATTTCAGGCAGTGGGGGCCACCGGCGTTCTCGCCGACATTCCCTCCCAGGGTGGAGCTCTTCTGGCTGGCGGGGTCGGGTGGGAAAACAAAGCCCAGCGGCGCCAGCGCGTTTTGCAGGTCCAGGTTGACCACTCCCGGTTCCACGGTCGCTCTGCGGTTGGCGGAGTCTATCTCCAGAATCCGGTTCATCCGGCTTAGCTCGAGGACGACCCCCCCGCTGGTGGGTATGGTGCCGCCGGACAGGTTAGTGCCGGCGCCGCGGGGCACGACCGGTATCTTTTCCCGGTGAACGGCTTTCATCACCGCCGATACCTGGGCGGTGCTGCGGGGAAAGACAATGACCTCCGGCATTCCCCGTTCGGGGGTGGAGTCATAAGAATAGGCCAGCAGGTCTTTCCTGGCCGACAGGACGTTTTCACGCCCGAGTATTTTAGCTAGTTCTTTAATAAAACTTTCTTTTACCAAGTCCGGCTTTTCCTCATCTGCATACTGATAAGCCCGTCGGGGATAGTGATGGATGTCGGGAGGTCACCGGGGATATCTCGGCCACGGCGGCTTACAGTTTGGCCCAGGCCTCCATGAGAGTGCGCTTGGCACCGGCGACGACCGCTTCGGAGCTCTGCCCTTCCAGAGGCTTGACCTCGAAGGCAACCACGTTCTGTTTACCGGCACCAATGTAGCCGATATCCATTAAGGCCTTCAGGAACAGCGTTACTTCGTTCACTTCGTTTTCGCTGCCGGTGGCTCCGAATGGCGGATGGTTGTCCCCATAGGCCGGGTGATTCTTATTTTTCAGTATGCAGGTGCCGATGTGGACATGGGTCAGGTAGTCTTTGGCGGTCTGGAGGGCATGCTCGGCGCTCTCTTTCAGCAGCGGCAGGTGGCTCAGGTCAACCATCAGGCCAAAATTGGGGTGCTGCCGCCGCACTGTCTGGGCAACCTGTACTCCATCTTCGGTCGGCCCGATGAGGCATTTCTTGTCAATATCCCGGTCAAAGATTTCCAGGACGACACCGATGTTGCCTTTATTTTTAGCGTGGGCGCATATCTGGCTCAGGGAATCGGCCAGAAGCTCTCTGCCCTGCTCGTACTTTTCCGGAGGTGGCGCCGGCCCGCTGAGCATGGCAAACTTTTTGGCATCCAGAGAATAGGCCTCGTCCACCCCCGCTTTCATCTTGGTTACCGCCGCCTCACGCTGCTGTGGCACCGGGCTATTAAGGTCAAGTTTTTCGGCCAGGAGTGTTGCTTGACCGACGTAGCCGACTTCTAACCTGCTGGTCGCCAGTATCTTGGTTACTTCATCTCTGGCATCCTCGGGTACCGACTTAATCTCGATGGCGCCGAAAAACTCGTCTTCGGCAATCTTCTTTATGCTTTCAATAAGGTCACCCTCCGGGAAAGCCATCGGGTGGACGATACCCACTTTCATGTAAGAATGTAATGAGTCTTTCATAGTGCCTCCTTTCAGAATACCCCCGTCCCCACCCTTCCGCCAGTCCAAATATAGCACAGAGTCCCTGACGCGTCAAGGTAAAAGGTATTTGCCCGCAAGGGGCGCGTTAGCTCTCCAGCAGGGGAATAACCAGCGGCCCTTCCGGGATTACGGCAATTTCCGCGTCCTGGCCCAGGACTTGAAACGCTTTCTCCAGGCCTTCTTCTACGGTGCGGACCGGCGTCATCATCATGTCTTTGACCGTGCTGTCTGCCAGTTCGGACACCAGGTAGATGTCATTCTTCATTTGAGTGCGGGCCAGGACCTGGTTTTCCCACTGCACGCCGATGGGTTCTTTTTGCTTGATTAGTTGCCGGACTTCCTCCGGGGAGCTGACCGAGGCGTGCAGTTCCAGGAAAGCTTCCGGGCCAATGCCGGCGCTACAGGCTGACGCAACGATAATAATGCCTCCCTCGCGGGTTATCTGCGCCGCGGTGTCTATACCCTTGCAGGTCTGGTACAGGTCCAGGTCCAGCGGGGCGCCACTGTTGGTGGTGATGGTAATATCCACCTTGTGCGGCACCTTGACCCCGGCAATCTCTCTCTCTATCTCGCAGCCTCTCTCGTGAGCCTTGACAGGGTCACCGGCGACGACATGCGTAATTTCTCTTTTTTTATTCAGCAGCACGTTAACGATAAAGTTGAGTTTGGCCAGTTTGGCCTGCTCTATCATGTCCTCGTGTACCGGGTTTCCCCGGAGGACTCCGGCCCGGACATTGGGATGCTCTATCATTTGGTAGCCGTGGTTTTTATAAGCCGATCTTACGCTGAAGACGCCGGGGGCGATGCTTTTCCGCCCGCCGGAAAAACCGGCGAAGAAGTGCGGCTCAATAAACCCGGTACTGAGGCGGAAATCCGCCGCCATGACCCTGGTATTTATATCCACGGGGGTGCCCCGGGAGGTGGTGCCGATGTTGACCGTCCGGTTAACATCGTGGTTTATGACGTTATAGTTGGCCACGATATCTTCACCCAGTTTTTTAATCAACTCCTGTCTGTCCAGGGGTGGGTGCAGCCCGAGGGCGACGATAATCGTGATGTTTTCGCGCGGTATTTTGGCTTCCAGCTCGGCCAGTATCGGGGGGAGCAGCCGGTCATCGGGGCACGGCCGGGTGTTATCGGTGACCAGTACCACAACTTTATCATCTTTATTGACGCAGTCAAGCAGGGTGGGGCTCCCTATCGGGGCTCTCAGGCGGCCGGTTATGGCTGACCTCTCATCCGGGAGACCATTGACATCCGGCACCTCTATAATGCCGGCCAGGTTACCGGTCGGTATTCTGGCCTTCAAGCGGGAGCTGCCATAGGGCAATTCAATTATAGTATCCATCAGTTTTAATATTACCACCTTGGCCGGTTGCTGTCAGCGTGAGACGGGTCTGCCCGGGGGGCAGGCTCTCATCTTTTTACGTTACGGGATTAGAAAAGCGGGGGAGTTAATGGCTACCCCCGCTTTCTTTTTTTATTGGTGCGCCGGCGTAACCGCCATTCGGTGTTATTTGGCGGCGGCCGCCGCTAACAGTTCGGCGGCGCGAGAAGGGTTAAAAATCCCGCACTCGCAGGGCTTGGCCAGTTTTTCCGCCGCCTTCTGGGGAGAATTTTTCCCTTTCTTGATATCCTCAATCATCTTTTCCACCAGACTGGAAGATGTCATGCCGTGGCCACACATGGTGGTAATCTCCAGGACCTCCCGGCTGGGCAGGCGCGAGGTCTTTCCCCAGATGCCCAGGGACTGCGACACCGTGTGGATTTCCAGGCCGACCTTCTGACAGCATTCCCTGGCGGCGTCAGTTAGGCCGCTGACCACCACGGATAGACCTAAATCGGCCTCTCGCAGGTCGCGGAGGACCGCTTCTACCTTTTTAATGTCGTCAAAAACACACTGCACCAGTGTCGTGTTGGTGATATTACGGATAATATCGTCGGCGTCATGGACGAATATGCTACCCTGTTTCATATCGCCAAAGTTGACCGGGCCGTGGCGCCGGCAGATTTCCAGGAATTTACCCATCTTGCCGGCCGCGCCCTCCTCGTTCATGCCGTGGGCGGCCATGCAGATTAAGGGATAGTCATGGCTCAGGTTTTCGCTGGTTCCCAGGCGGTGAAGACTGTGCGTCATGATGATACCTCCTCAAACTGGAAAAGCGGTCGCCCCAGGCCCACGTTGTTTTTACTGTCAGGGTAAGGAGTAATACCCAGCTCTTTGAATATCTTATCGGTGGGTAGCGAGCCGTCCGGTGCTACCTTGACACAGGTAGTGACGCTGAAAACGGTGTCTATTTGCTGGGCCACCGCCTGCACCTGCTTGATAACTGCCTTCAGCTTATCCAGGGGGAACGAGCACTCGACAATCGCTGACAGTGATTTCTCGTTTAGTATGTCATCTCTAATTTTACCCGTCTTCTTATCGGTTATCCAGAAGGTCACCGGGTTCTGGGGCTCAAACTCCACGCCCATCCCGGCCAGGGCCCGGGTTACTTTCTGTACGTCGCGGAAGCTGGTCCCGGTGCCCGGACGCCCCATCTCCAGAGCCAGGCCGATGAAGCCCGGCTTTATCCGGCCGGTAACGTCATTGGTCTTCACCTCTTCCGTGCCCCGTCCCGGAATGCGCGTGTCCGGGCTTTCGATTAACGGGTTGGACAGGACGGCCCGTATAACGCGGGGCCAGGAAAGGGGGACCTCCTGGATGGAATCCACGGAGCAGGCGCCGGAGCGAAAGCAGACGCCGCACTCGACGCACTCATCGTCGTCAATTACGGCAACGCCTTCTTTGATCTGGATAGCCTGGACCGGACAGTAAGGCACACATGCCTCACAGCCAGTGCATGTTTCCGGGTCTATTTTCAATGAAGTCTTCCTCCTTTATTTAATGTCTGGCTCGGTTTCATTTCGCCGCCATGGCCGCCAGCAGCCTGGCCGCCCGGGCGGGGTTGAATACGCCGCAGGTGCAGTTTGGGGCCAGTATTTTGGCGGCCGCTTCCGGCGTCCTGGTGCCGGTTTTAATCTCCTTCGCCACGGCTTTTACCAGGTTGGTTGAAATCAGGCCGTGGCCGCACATGGTGGTGACCTCAAGAATATCATCGCCGGGGAGTTTTTCGGTCTTACCCCAGATACCCAGGGAGAAGTTACCGGTATGATGTTTCAGTCCGACCTGCTCCAGGCACTCGTCGACGCTCTCAAAAATGCCACTTACCACCACGGAAAGTCCCAGGTCGGCTTCTTTCACCTCTTTCAGAAATCCGGTAAGCGCCCGGGAGTTGTCAAAGACAACGTGAGAGTCCCCTTTGGCCCCGGCAATAATCTCTTCCGGCAGGAACTCATACAGGCATCCCTTCATCTCGCTGCCGATGTTTACCGGGTTATGGCGCAGGGCGATGCGCAGGAACTCTTTTACTTTCGGGAGATAGTCGTCGTCGTTGATGCCCATGGCGCGCAGCATGATGAGCGCGTAGTCTCCGCGCAAGTTTTCGGCCGTTCCCCGGCGGTGTAAAGTGTGTGTCATTGCTTTCCTCTTTGGTTCAGTAGCGCGGAAATATAACGGCTACTTCGCCGCCATGGCCGCCAGCAGCTTGGCCGCCCGGGCGGGATTGAAGATGCCGCAGGCGCACTGCGGCGCCAGCGCTTTGGCCGCCGCTTCCGGAGTCCTGGTGCCGGCTTTCACTTCCGCTACCATGGCTTTCACCAGGTTGGCGGCAATCAGGGCGTGGCCGCACATGGTGGTGACCTCAAGGATGTCATCAGGGGGCAGTCTTTTGGTGTTTCCCCAGATACCCAGGGAGAAATTGGCCGTATGATGCTTCAGTCCGGCTTTCTCAAAACACTCATCAACGCTCTCAAAGATGCCGCTCACCACGGTGGATATGCCCAGGTCGGCTTCTTTCAGCTCTTTCAGGACGGCCGTTACCGCCTCGGGATTATCAAAGACGGCATGAACCACCCCTCGGGCCGCGTCAATAACTTCTTCTATTTTATGGCTGTACATGTTTCCCAGCAGTATGGTGCCTATGTTCTTGGGGTCATGGCGCAGGGCAATGCGCAGGAACTCCTGCAGCTTCGGCTCGTGGCCGGCATCATTGTGCCCTTTGGCGGGTATATGCAGGAAAATATAATCTTCCTTCAAGCTTTCCCTGGTTCCGCGGCGGTGTAGGCTATGCGTCATTAATTAGCTTCCTCCTTAAACGTCGGCCAGGGGCCGGCCCAGGCCGGCGCATTGCTTTCCGTTAATATAGTAGGGCATACTCATCTCGTCCAGCAGCTTTCTCAGCGGGTAGGACCCGTCAGGTTCGGCCCGGTTGATGACCTCAACGCTGAAGACGGTGTCGACTTCCTTAGCCACCTCTTTCAGGGCGGTGATAATCTCTTGGAATTTCTCGATGGGGTAAAGGCACTCGATGATGGCCGAGAGCACTTTTTCGCCCAGCACGTCTTCCCTGATTTTCCCGGTCTTGACGTCTTCCATCAGAGCGGTCACCGGGTTCTTGGATTCGAAGGCCACGCCGTGTTTGGCCAGCACCTGCGCCACTTTATCCACGTCACTGAAGCGGGTGCCGATTCCCGGCCGGCCGAATTCACAACCCAGGCCGACCCATCCCCGCTGGAAACGGCCGGTGATATCGTTGGTTTTCATCTCTTCCGTCCCGCGCCCGGCAATACCCGTGGCCTTGTGCTCGGTCCTCGGGTCGGAGAAGACGGTGCGTAGAGAACGGGGCCAGGGTGCCGGCTCGAAGACGATGCAGTCCACCGGGCAACTCCCGGACTTCAGACAGACGGCGCAGTCCACGCACTCGTCCTGGTCAATCACGGCTATATCATCTTTCATACTGATGGCGCCCACCGGGCAGTAGGGCACGCACGCCTCACAGGCGATACATTCGTCTGGGGTAATCTTCATAAAGTAGTAATCTCCTCTTTTTTAGTTATTTGGCGAAATCCTCAAGGCCCAGTTCTTTGATAGTCTCCGGCAGGGGCTTTCCCGTTTTCCGGTCCCAGCCCATCAACTGGTAGTATTTGTCCAGCATCTTCTCCCAGTGAGGAGCAACCGGTTTGTCCTTGTTCGGGCCGTCCACCGCCTGGGAGCAGTATCTGACGGAGGGTTTTTCTTTATCCGGTGTCAGCCCTACTTTGAGGTTGTAGAGCCGCATCATATTGACCACGCGTCTCCCGACTTTCATAACCTCTTCCAGGCTCATATTCCATCCGGTGGCGGCGTTTAGGGCCTCGGTCTGGGTTTCGGTGTCGTTGAAGCCGGCAAACCAGCACTGCACCAGGCAGTCGGAAATGGTCATGGAACCTTTGGAATTAGCCTCGGCCTGTACCACCTGGTCGGGGTCGAATATATCCATGGGGTTGGGCATCTGCCACAGGTCTTTGTTCACCACCAGCATCTGCGTTTCCAGCGTGCCGGTATCGGAGACGACGGTATCCACCATCTCTACCCAGCGCCCGCGGTGGTCATGTCCCCGGGGACTGTTTCCCTTGCCGGTGTATATGGCCCAGTTAACCGACTCGCCGCCCAGTTTCTCGGCGGCAATCTTGACGCCTTCCGCCAGGGTAGCGCCGTAGCCGCGGCGGTGGGCAATATTTTTCAGCAGGGCCAGGGTAGCTTCCACGTTCCCCCAGGTCATCTCCAGCCCGTCCAGGTCGTCTTTTTTCAGGGCGCCTTTTTGGTAGCATTCCATCACCCAGCCCACGACCCAGCCCGCCTCATTGGTGTCCATACCGAGTTTATCCACCTCGTTGCTGAGCATGACGGCGGCCCCCGGGTCTTTCTGGTAAATTTGAGGTCCCCAGGAGGCCCACTGTTCGTACTCGGGTTCCTTGCCAAAGTACCCGGTATACGGGCCTTCGGTCACTTTCATGAGTTCATAGTGGTGCGAGGAGCAGGCGTAGCAGGGATAGTTCTTGCTTTCGAAGAGGGGGCGGACACGAGCCCCGTCAAATAAGTCTTTTTCCGGAAAGAGGTCGGTCTGGTAGTTCTTGACCGGTAACCAGCCGCCGGCCTCAGCGGCGGGTACCACGCGGCTGGTGCCCCAGTTGTAAACGCCGCCTCCCCCGAAAGCCTTGGCCGTCTCGGTTGTTTTCCTGGCGAGTTCTCCCAGTTTCTCCGGGTCAGTGAACTGCAGCTTATTAGCTGCCCGGGCGGCGGCAAAAGCCTTGAGCTTTTTCGAGCCCATGACCGCGCCAGTGCCATTGTGAGCGGCGGCATGTCCCCGGTCACCGAAGACGCCGGAGAACCTTACCAGGTTCTCTCCGGCCGGACCGATGCTGAAGACGCTCATCGCCCGCTCTTTGTAGCCCAGTTCTTCCTTGATGGCGTCCTCGGTTTCCCAGGTGTCTTTACCTATCAGGCGGCTGGCATCCCTGAGTTCCACGCCGCCCTCGCGCAGGTACAGGTACTTCCAGCTGGTGGACGCTCCCTGGACCAGGATGCCGTCGTAGCCGCACCACTTCAGATAGGCGCCGAAATTGCCATTGGCCTGGGTGGAAGTGGCGCCATTGGTCATGGCACCCTTGGTGACGAAGGAAATAGTGGCGCACCCCGGAATCCTGGTGCCGCCCAGGGGGCCGGCGCCCAGGTAAAAAATATTCTTGGGGTCGGACCAGTCCGTCCTGGGGTCTACCTCTTC
>DAOWCR010000141.1 GCA_030639445.1 Dehalococcoidales bacterium | reverse complement strand
CGGAGATACGGTAAAACGTTCCGCTATTCGTCTGGTGATGGCGGCCATCAGCAATGCGGAAATTGCCCGGCGCGGGGCTTTGGAGGATGCTGATATCCTGGGCATTCTGGCTAAAGAGGCCCGGCTGCGCCAGGAAAGTATCGAGGCGTTTAAACAGGGAGACCGTCCGGACCTGGTGGCCCAGGAAGAGGCCGAGTTGGCGGTCCTGCAGGAATATCTGCCCCAGCAGATGACCCGGGAAGAGATTGTGGCGGCGGCCCGCCGGGTTATCACTGAAGTGGGCGCCCAGGGGCCTGGCGATAAGGGAAAGGTCATGCCGAAGCTTATTGCTCAGCTGAAAGGCAGAGCGGATGGGCGAGAGATAAATGCCGTGGTCAGCGAGTTGCTTACTTCATGAGCCGGATTCACCTGTTTTCATTCTTATTGGGAAAAGAGTGGAGAAGATAAATGGCATTGAGGGGTTGACGCCCCTCTTTTTATTTCTTGAGTCAGGGTAAGGCGATGGTCTTATGCATAGAATTGAAGTCCGCCTGAAGAACCACCTGCCGGACGCCAGAGGGCTGGGTCTGGTCAAGGACATACAGGACCTGGGCATAACCACGGTCACGAGTGTTCGGGTGGTGGATATCTACTGGCTGGATGCGGATTTGTCCCCGGACGAGCTGGACTTAATCGGGCACGGCCTTCTGGCTGACCCGGTCACCCAGGAATACCGGTGTCTTACTCCTTCTACCGATAGCGGGGGAAGGTTGGGGGGGCAAAGTCCCTTCCAAAGGAACCTCTCCCCCTCTCCTTATCAAGGAGAGAGGGACAAAGGGGGTGAGGTTACCCCAATCCACGCGATTGAGGTGGCTTATAATGCCGGGGTTACCGACCCGGTAGAGGACTCCGTCCTGAAGGCCATCCGGGACCTGGGCTTAAAGAATGTCCGGGCGGCCAAAACGTCCCGGCAGTATCTTATTGCCGGGAAGCTGGACGGACGGGAGCTTGAAGTCATCTGCAGCCGGCTGCTGGTGAACCCCATCATCCAGCATGTCGTCGAGCGGACGCAGTTCGGCTTTCCGGAAAACCCTCAATACCGGTTTAAACGAGAAGAAGTGGATATTACCGCGTCGGATAAAACGGGGCTTGCCCGGCGGTTCGGCTTTTCCGCGGACGAGTTTCAGGCCATTGTCGATTACTTCCGGCAGCAGGGGCGAAACCCCGTTGACGTGGAACTGGAGACGCTGGCCCAGACCTGGTCGGAACACTGCGTCCACAAGACATTCAAGGGGAAAATCAGATATAACGGGAAGACAATAGACAACTTGCTGAAGAGTACCGTCATGAAGGCGACCCGGGAGTTGAACAAGCCGTGGTGCCTTTCCGTTTTTATGGATAATGCCGGGGTAATTGATTTTGACGGCCGCTGGGCGCTGTGTTTTAAGGTGGAGACACACAATCACCCTTCGGCGCTGGAGCCATACGGCGGGGCGGCCACCGGGATAGGTGGCGTTATCCGTGACCCCCTTGGTACCGGGCTGGGGGCGAAGCCGATATTGAATACGGATGTTTTTTGCTTCGGCCCGCCCGATTTGCCCTACGAGAAGCTGCCCCAGGGTGTTTTGCACCCGCGCCGCATGTTCAAGGGGGTGAGGGCAGGCGTGGCGGACTATGCCAACCGCCTCGGTATTCCCACCCTGAACGGCGCCGTCCTCTTTGACGAAAGATATGTGGCCAACCCGCTGGTCTACTGCGGGACACTGGGCCTGCTGCCCAAAAAAATGGCCCGGAGGGGCCAGCAGCAGGCCGGCGACCTGGTGGTGCTGGTGGGCGGCCGGACCGGACGCGACGGCATCCACGGCGTTACCTTTGCCTCGGAGCAGCTTACCGGGGAATCGACCGACATTTCTTCCAGCTCGGTCCAGATTGGCAACCCCATTGTGGAGAAGAAGGTAATTGATATTCTCCTTCAGACCAGAGACCGGGGGCTGTACGTCAGGATAACCGACTGCGGTGGCGGCGGTCTTTCCTCGGCGGTAGGGGAGATGGCGGCGGAGACCGGGGTGCGGGTTGACCTGGAGAAAGTGCCGTTGAAATATGCCGGACTTTCCTACTCCGAAATCTGGATATCCGAGTCCCAGGAGAGAATGATACTGGCCGTCCCGCCGGACAGAGTTGCCGAGCTGCTGGGACTCTTCGCCGGTGAGGACGT
>DAOWCR010000132.1 GCA_030639445.1 Dehalococcoidales bacterium | reverse complement strand
GCGGTCTCCGTACCGGTAATCGCCGTGGGCCGAATCACCCCCGAGGCCGGAGAAAAGATACTCAAAGAGGGCAAGGCGGACCTTATCGCCATCGGGAAGGCGCTCCTGGCTGACCCGGAGTTTCCCGGCAAAGCGGCCTCCGGCCGGCTGGAAGATATTACCCCGTGTATCATCTGCATGGGATGCCGGGACGACCTGCGCTCCACGACATTTGCCGGCATAAGGTGCTCGGCGAACGCCGTGCTGGGCAAAGAGGCTGAATACAAAATGGCCCCGGCCAAAAGACCGAGGAAGGTCCTCGTTGTCGGCGGCGGTCCGGCGGGTATGGAAGCCGCCCGGGTAGCCGCCCTGAGAGGCCACCGGGTAACCCTCTGTGAGAAGGAACCCAGGCTGGGCGGCCAGTTGCTCACCGCCACCGTCTCACCGCATAAAGATAGAATCAGACCTCTGGCCGAATACCTGGAAACCCAGGTGCGGAAGCTGGGTGTTGAAATCAACCTGGGGACGGAAGCCACCGCCGCACTGGTCGAGCAGATTAATCCACAGGCCGTCATCCTGGCTACCGGCGTGACCGCCATTACTCCGGATATTCCCGGACTGAACCAGGCCCATCCCGTCCACGCCACGGATGTCCTGTCGGGCCGGGTAGCGGTGGGGGATAGGGTGGTCGTCATCGGCGGAGAGTTGGTCGGCTGCGAGACGGCGGAGTTTCTGGCGGAGAAAGGAAAGAAGATTACCGTCACCCGCCGAGGCCCGGAAATGGCGCTGGGGGTGGGGCCCTCCCTGAGAACCTTTTTCCTGAACAGACTTGCGGAAAAGGGAGTCACCGTGCTCCCCGGGATAAAATACAATGAAGTTACCCCGGACGGCCTGGTGGTCACGACCAAAGAAGGGGAGAAGAAGACCATTGCCGCCGATAACATTGTCCTCGCCGCGGGGTCAACTCCCAACAATAAGCTATACCGGGAACTGGAAGGAAAGGTGCCCGAGGTCCACCTGGTTGGCGACTGTGCCGAGCCACGGACAATACGCGATGCCATCGCCGATGGATTTCGCACCGCCTACCAGCTATAGACCCCGGAGAATAAAGAGAAAACCATGTTCCCGGAGCAAGAAAATAATCACCTGACCAGAGGGACGTTGTGGGTTTTGCTGGCCGGCATTTTTCTCGTTTCATTTAGCCTGCTCGCCCTTGAAATAACCCTCACCAGGCTCCTCTCGGTAATGCTCCTCTACCACTATGTCTTCGCCGTGGTCTCTCTGGCCCTGCTGGGACTGGGGGCAGGCGGTATCTTCGTTCACCTTTTCCGGCCGCGGGTGCCCGGCGGGCATGACCGGTTTGGCTCCTTGGCCCTGCTGGCTGGCCTGATTTCACTGTCGATACCCCTTTCCGTAATCCTCATGATTCAGCTCGGCTACGTGGAGAGCCTCCGGGATAATATCCTGTTCTACTGCCTCCTTTTATTTATCCCTTTTTTCCTCACCGGCATACTCCTGGCCGAGGCCTTCCGCATGTTTCCCGCCATCAGTGCCCGGGTCTATGGCGCCGACCTGGTGGGCGCCGCGGTTGGCTCACTCGGGGTCATCCTCCTCCTGGATACCATCGGCGGGATAAACACCAGTTTTTTCCTCGGCCTGGTAGCGGGCATAGCCGCGCTGCTCTTCGCGGTGAAGGTGCTGAAGAGAAACACCAAACGGGTGATAATACCGGCGGCCAGCCTCCTGATAGTGTCCGCCCTGCTGGGGACAAATTTGATTGGCGCCTACCTGCCCGATATACCGGTCACCGCCGCCAACCCGGTCAAAGAAATACGTCATGCGCTATATGAATCCGCCTCTACGGGGAAGATAACCGAAACGAGGTGGAGCGCCTTCGGCCGCACTGATTTAGTCGAGTTCGGCGATTACCCTGACCTGATGAAAATCTACATCGACGGCACCGCCGGCTCGCCCATGTACCGGTTCAGCGGCGACTTCAACACGCCGAGTCCTACCATTGATAGCCTGAAGGCCAACTTCACCGGCTATTTCCCCTTCTTTTTCCTGTCGGAAGAAGAAAGAAACAACGCCCTCGTCATCGGACCGGGGGGCGGCCGGGATATTCTTCTGGCGCTGGCGGGAGGAGTTAAACAAATCACCGCCGTCGAGGTGAATAAAGACCTGGTGGAAATAGTGCGGGCATATGCCTGGTTTAACGGCGGCATCTATACCGACTTCGAGAACGTTGACGTAATCGTTGACGAGGGGAGAAATTTCCTCAAACGCCAGAAAGAAAAGTATGACATCATTATGCTCAGTCTCCCGGTTGCCCAGACCAGCCGAAGCCTGGAAGGTTACTCCCTGACCGAAAATTTTCTGTTCACTACGGAATCCATCAGCGACTATCTGGAACACCTGACCGACGAAGGGCGTCTGGTGGTGGTGAGCCACGATGATTTCACCACGTGGAAGCTGCTGTCCATCTCGCTGGCGGCGCTCAACGAAAGAGGTATCAGCCACACCGCGGCGATGAACCAGGTGTACCTGCTGGGCCTGAGTTCGCCGGATATCTATCCTCTGTTCGTG
>DAOWCR010000026.1 GCA_030639445.1 Dehalococcoidales bacterium | reverse complement strand
GCTTATCCTCCAGTTCAATCACAAACAGGTCACCCTCACCGAGCAGGACATAGTTGACAGGGGTGAGTTCTCCACACTGATTTGTTGCTTCCGGGTGACGGAACAACCGGTAGTTAACACTCCCTATAAACTGGTTACCACCAAGCCGGTAAAGTTTGCCTACGCTCAATTAATTCTCCTAAACAAGGCTCCCGGTGGTTATGGATTAGTAAACCCGCCACTGGCGCGGGATTCCGGAAGGCTCGAACCGAGGATTGTCCCAGTAGGCTTCGATATCATCGGTAGGGTCCACATCACCATGCTTCTCCCGCAGCGCCTCAAACTCACGCTTGACAGGAACCGGGACTAACTCTCTCTCTTCCTCTCTGAGTTCCATTGGTCTGACCCCCTTTCCCTTCAGCATTCAAAATCGTTCATCCTGAGATAACGTTATAATCCTGATAATGTTAGTTTACGGAAGTAAGGTAAACATAACGGTAAAAATGGTAAACAGGTCAGTAATAATCAGGTAAATAAACGGTAATAATTTTGAAGAGGCTATTCTAGAGCCAGTTCCGGCCGCTTGGTCGCCTGGCTGGCTTATCGGTTGTCCTCAAACATGTTTCGCCAGTTTGACTGCCAGTCAAAAGGTAGGGGTTTCGAATCCTCCCTAAACCAGGGTCTTGCGCACTCTGGAGGCCGCCAGCACCAGCGTAACCACCCCCATCGCCGCCAGGATGGCCGCCTCCTGCCAGAGATGCTCGATGCCTACCCCCTTGACCACGATGCCGCGTAAAATACGCAGGTAGTAGGTCAGCGGTATAACCATGGAAATCCACTGCGCCAATTTTGGCATCGTTTCCACCGGCCATATGAACCCGCTGAGCATAATACTGGGTATTAGTATTAAGAAAGCAGACTGCATAGCCTGGAACTGATTGCGTGAGACGGTAGAAATTAACAGGCCGATGGCCAGGGAGAACATGAGGAAGAGAGAAGATAAGGCTATAAGCAGCAGCAGGTTACCCCGCATTGGCATATTGAATATCAGTATGGCCGGCACCAGGATCATGATGACCTGGACATAGGCAATGATAACATAAGGGATGAGCTTGCCCACGATAAGCTCGCCGCGCCGCAGGGGGGTAACGTTGAGCTGCTCAATGGTACCGTTTTCCTTCTCGCGGACAATGGCAAAGGCGGTAAGCATTATGGTGAGGTTCTGGAGAATGACCCCCACTAAACCGGGCAGGTAGAAAACCGAGCTCTGCATGGCCGGGTTGTACCACACCCGCGGCTGGAGCATGACCGGTAGCGCCAGCTCA
Organism: Dehalococcoidales bacterium; assembly: GCA_030639445.1. Taxonomy (GTDB): domain Bacteria; phylum Chloroflexota; class Dehalococcoidia; order Dehalococcoidales; family RBG-16-60-22. The sequence continues at coordinate 9,681 of DAOWCR010000026.1, read as the reverse complement.
TTCAACTGGTCTTTACTCATCAGTTCGACCCCTTTGGCCTGCACGATTAGGCTGGCATTGGCCAGCGCCTGTATCCCGGTAGCGGGGTCGGAACCGTCAGCGAAGAACTGTACCTGTACCGTCTCTCCCCGGTGCAGGTTTCTGGAATATTCCGGCGGTATCACCAGGGCCGCCTTGGCGTCACCCGATTCAATACGGTCGGCGATATCATCATAGTCCGCCGCATAATAATTGACCGAGAAAAATTCCGTCTGGCGGAAGCTCTGAATAAGCTCCCGGCTTTCTACGGTATTGCTGGCATCCCAGACGGCCAGTGACACGTCTTTGATATCACTGCCCACGGCATAGCCGAAGAGGCACATCTGGAAAAGGGGTATGAAAGTCACCATCACCAGAGAGCGGCGGTCACGTCTGAGCTGGACAAATTCCTTGATAATGATACTGATAATCCGTTGCCACATGGTCAGCCTCCTTTCCGGCTACTCTGGCCGGCCAGAGACATTTCCTGCGCTTCGACCAGCGAGATAAACACATCCTCAATGGAGAAGGGGATACGGTTAATAGTGTGGACGGTGATATTTCCCGCTTCTAAAAGGTTCCCGATTTCCGGAGATGCCTTGGCGGCGTCATCAACCACGACGTGGACGGCACTGCCGAACAGGTTCACCTGGCGAAAGCGGGCGTCCGCCGAGAGCCTTTCCAGTGCCCGGGCAAAATCGGAACTGACCACTTCAACTAGTTCACCTTTGACCCGTTCTGCCTTTAATTGGAGGGGACTCCCGAGGGCGATTAATTTGCCCTGGTACATCAGGCCCAACCGGTGGCAGTGCTCTGCCTCATCCATGTAGTGAGTCGTAATGAATATCGTGGTGCCGTGAGCCGCCAGTTCCTGTATCAATTCCCAGAAAGAGCGGCGGGACAGCGGGTCAACCCCGGAAGTAGGCTCGTCCAGGAATATCACCTCCGGACTGTGAAAGATAGTGCAGCCCAGGGCCAACCGTTGTTTCCAGCCGCCGGATAACTCGGCAGACATTGCTTTCTCCTTGCCGCGAAGTCCGGCCATATCCAGGACCCATTTCTTCCTTTCTTTCAGCAATGACGGGGACAGCCCGTAAAGACCGCCGTAGAAGTTGATATTCTCTTCCACCGTGAGGTCAGCGAAAAGAGAAAACTTCTGCGACATATAGCCTATCCGGGCCTGCACTGCCTCTACGGCGGTGGCCATATCCTGGCCCAATACCCGGACGCCTCCCGAGGTTGGTGCCAGGAGTCCGGTAATCATGCGTATGGTGGTGGTCTTACCGGAGCCGTTGGGGCCCAGCAGGCCAAAGATTTCACCGTGCCTGACTTCAAAGTTCACCCCGTCAACGGCCGTAAAATCACCGAACTTTCGCGTCAGGTCCGAGACTTCTACCGCCACTTCACCCCGGTTATCTCCCTTCAGTATGGTATCTACGGAATTACTATTTGCCGGCTCGCTCACCGGTTTCTCCTCAAAACCGGTAAGCCGCGCCACGAACACGTCTTCCAGGCCAGGCGTAATACGCCGTATATCTTCCACAGCTATTTCTCTTTCCCTGAGCCAGTGTTTGATTTCGGGACATCGTTTCTCCGCCTCATCAACCATGACATGGATGGTGTCGCCGAACAATTGGGGAGCGCTTAAGAACGGTACCCGTTTCAAAGAGGTTACCGCCCGGCGCGCCGGTCTGGCCCTGATTTCCAGCAGTTCCCCGACCAGTTCCGTTCTCAGGTTCTGCGGTGTGTCACAGGCGATGATTTGCCCGCGGTGCATAAAAGCGACTCTATTAAACCTCTCCGCCTCGTCAAGATAGGGGGTGGACACCAGGATGGTGATACCCCGGGACAGGAAACCGGAGATTATCCTCCAGAAGTCACGCCGGGAAATCGGGTCAACTCCGGTGGTCGGCTCGTCAAGGAAAATGACTTCCGGTTCATGTATCAAACTGCAGGCGAGAGCTAACTTTTTCTGCATGCCTCCGGAGAGGTGTTCGGCCGGTCTCTGCCGAAACGGCTCCAGGCGGCAGAAGCCGAGCAGCTCTTTCTTGCGGGACTTGCTCACCTCCCGCGGTATGCCCCGCAGGCGAGCGAAAAAGTCCAGGTTTTCTTCTACGGTCAAGGTAGGGTACAGACTGAACCGTTCCGACATATAGCCGATTTTTTCCTTGATATCCGCCATCTGCGTTACCGTATCCATACCCAGGACTCTGGCCTCGCCGGCAGAAGGTAGACTGAGGGTGCACAGCATTTGAATCGTCGTGGTCTTACCGGCACCATCCGCGCCGACCAGACCAAATATCTCCCCCCGCCCGACCGCCAGGTCCACGCCGCGCACGGCCAGCACCCCTTCGTATTTTTTCTGGAGGCCCTTCGCCTCGATAACCGGAATATTCCTGTTCATAAGCCGGTTACCCTCCAGAACCAACCGGTATCACCGCGTCCGCCGGCATACCCGGCTTGAGCTTCTGTTCCGGGTTGGCCAGCCTGATTTTAACGGCAAAGACCATTTTCTCCCGCTCCTCTTTCAACTGGACATTCTTCGGCGTGAATACCGCCCTCGGTGAGATATAGACCACCTCGCCGGTGAAACTCTCCCCGGGATACGAGTCCACGGACACGAGCGCTGTCTGCCCCAGTTTGACCAGGCCGATTTTGCTCTCCGGAACGTAGGCCGTGAGGGTGACCTCTTCCAGTTCGGTAATGGTAAGCACGGGGACACCAGGCTGGGCAATCTCGCCCACTTCAGCATGCCGAGCGGCCACCACCCCGGAAACGGGTGAACTGACGTTAAGCCGGCTGAGCTGGACCTGAATAACCTCCAGAGATGCCCCGGCCTGCTCTACCTGCCTCTCGGCGGCGGCCACGGCGGTTTCAGCCACCTGGTAGGCGGCATATGCCTGGTCCACGGCGGCCTCTATCTCTTGCGGGTTATCTCTAATCGCCAGCAAGTTTTCCAGGGCTTTTTGGGCGGTGTCAACGCTAATCTCGGCGATGGGTAGCCTCCAGTATTCCTCCAGCGCTCTCTCGTAGGCCAGGTTTAGTTCCGCCAGCGCCAGCTCACCTTCCGCCGGGTACGTTTTGGCTTTGCGGTCGTAACTCCATCCCGTGCCCACCACAATCTCCGCCATCCGGTAATTTTCCAGGACCTTTTCGGCGGTATCATACCTGACCTCGGCCGCCGGCACTCTCCAGTCGCTTTCTATCCCGGTTTCCCGTGCCAAATCCAGTTCCGCTAACTCCAGCTCACCCTGCGCGGCAATAATCCGGGCGTCCAGCTCCAGGGGGTTACGCTGCACATCAAGGGCATTCTCCCAGGCTTTTTCCGCGCCGTCCCGGGACGCTATCGCCTGCTCCAGGTAAGCCCGGGCCAGCTTCACATTGGCTTCCGCCTGCCACTGCTGGGCCATTAGGAGGGAATCATCCAGCCTGACCAGGGGCACCCCGGCCGCTACACTATCGCCCTCATCCGCCTTGATGTCAGCGATACGCCCACCGGCCTCCAGGGCAATCGCCACGTCCCTGGCCTCAATAAATCCTGAGGTGAAAATGTCCGCTGAGGAATCAGAAGAATCCGTAAAAACAAACCGCCATAGAATAGCTGCCACAATTATCAGTCCGACGAAAACAGCTAACCAGGTTTTTTTCTTTTTCATTTTTCCCTCCTTAACTTTAATTATTGAATAATTTTTATCTTTTTATTACATAATTATAAGAAAAACTCTTGACATTGTCAATACTTTTTTATATAATTAATAAAAATATTTTAATAATTATGCTTTTTGCAGCGCGCGGAGGAAAAATGAACGGTTTTACCCGCCGGAAGGAACAGAAGAAAGAAGGCGTCCGCCAGGCGGCGATAGTGCTTTTCAAAACATACGGGTTCAATAAAGTAAGCATTAATGACATTGCCCAAAAAGCTGGCGTCTCCCAGGTAACCATTTACAACCACTTCGGCAGCAAGGATGAGTTGGTACACGACATCGTGAAAACAGTATTCCTGAGCTGTATGGAGAAATACCGGGCAATCATCAAGGGAGATAAGACCTTCCCGGAAAAGATGGAAATCATCGTTTTCGAAAAGACCGAGCTGACCAGCCAGTACCACGGAGAATGGATGCAGACCGTCGCCCGGAGCTACCCGCAAATACAGCAGTTCATCGAAAACATCTGGATGCAGGAAGTCAACCGGCTAATGATTGATTTCTTTGCGGAGGGGAAAAAGCAGGGCTACGTCAATCCGGAATTGTCATCGGAAGCTCTCCTGCTCTATTTCGAGATACTGCGTAAAGGTATCTTCGCCAGCTCCGACCTGATAGCCCGCACCGGAAACAGCGAAAAGCTGATGCGTGATTTGATATCTCTCAGTCTCTACGGCCTGGTGGGGAGGAAAGAATAGCCCTGCCCTATTATCCCCGAAGCTACCAGAACACCATCCCCTACCCCGCTTGTCCTTGACACCCGCCTGGTAAACGGGACTCTACTCTCGCTTTCGTGATATAGTAAGGTTAGATTCTGCCCGAAAACCAGAAAACCACCCCGGGAGGTATTTAGCGTGGACGAAATAACTATTACCAGAGCCATAACCGAAAGTTATACCCGGGAACTACTCGACTTCCTGGAGGTGGACGTGGCCATAGCTGGCGCCGGACCGTCGGGTCCGGTGGCCGCCTATTACCTGGCCAAAAAGGGTAGAAAGACGGTCATTTACGAAAGGAAACGGAGCGCTGGGGGAGGGATGTGGGGTGGCGGCATGATGTTCAACCGGATTGTGGTCCAGGCAGAAGCCAAGGAGATTCTGGATGAACTCGGGGGTAACGGCCAAAGGATACCAGAAAGGCTTATACGTGGCCGATTCCGTGGAAGCGGTATCAACCTTCTGCAGTCGGGCGATAAAAGCCGGCGCGCGCATGGGCGCTATCTTTGGCGGCATGCTACTCTCGGGAAGAAGGGCGACGGAACTGGCCGCCAGCCTGCTGGACTAAGAAAGTGAACCGGACAAAAGAGTCTGAAGCGATACTGGGCAACCTGGTATCGGCGGTGAACCGGCTACAGGACTGTCCTGAGTTTGCCACACTCATACCCGAGGTCAGAGTCAACCTGGTATTCGCCCGGCCTGACGCCAGGACGCCCCGGGAGGTGGCCGCGGTGGAGGGCAGGATAACGGTAGTCGAAGGCCGGCCTCATGCCCCCGGCATGCCCGCCTGGGGCGCCTCGGACCACCTGGCCCGGCGCGTCATTGAGATGCGGAAATACGACGCCGAGATTAACGCGGCGCTCAACTTCAAGTGCGACCCGGCAATAATCAATGTCGTCCAGGAGTACTGCGCGGAACACGGCCTGCTCTTTGGCTGGCTTGACCGGGCAGACGAGCCGCCGGAGGTTATGGAGAAGGACGGGGCTTCCATGCCCTGGAAGGTCAAGCGGCTGGTCACCAAATACGGTGCCGTGCCCCGGCTGTTTTACGAAGCCGCCAACTGGGGGAAGGAACCCCTGTTCCTGGCGCTGGGCCAGGATGCCGTGGCCGTGGCCGCTATGGCCGTCGAGATAGCCCGCCGCTACCAAGAGAAAACGCGGAAGTAACACGGCACCAGAATACCCGGTAAAAGCCGGGGAATCATCCTTTCTAAGTCCCGCAGCCAGCCAGTGAATTGTCCCCCCAAAAAGGCGTTACAATCTTGACTTTTGACTCAGACGTGCTAGAATGCACATTACCGTTGGCAGTCGAGTTGACTTGACTGCTCATAAATGGGAGGGGTGGAATGGGCACGTTGAAATGGAGATATTTTATTCCGCTGATTCTGGTTGCCCTGATTTTCCCGACTTTCGCGGCCTGCGCGCCGAAGACACCGGAAACGGTTGTCTTCCCCGATAAGAACCTGGGTAAAGCCATAAGGGACGCCCTGGACAAGCCGACAGGGGAGGCGATAACTCCAGCGGAACTGACCGGACTTACGGTACTGCCCGCCCGTGAGCTAGGCATTACCGACCTTTCCGGTATCGAGTACTGCACCAACCTGAGCGAGCTAGACCTTGATTACAACCGGATAAGCGACCTCTCTCCCCTTTCTTCCTTAACCAGCCTGACCTGGCTCCAACTTAATTTTAATCAGGTAAACGACCTTTCTCCCCTGTCCCCCCTCACCAACCTAGAGATACTCAGACTTTCTAATAATCAGATAAGTGACATCTCGCCTCTGGCCTCACTCACCAATCTGAGCGAGATAGACCTTGATAACAATCAGCAGATAAGCGACATCTCGCCCCTGGCTTCCCTTACCAGCCTGGAACATATCTCCCTCGAAGCCAATCAGATAAGCGACATTTCACCCTTGTCCTCCCTCACCAACCTAACAGGACTTAAACTTAACCAGAATCAGATAAGCGACCTTTCACCCCTGGCTTCCCTCACCAACCTGAACACACTCAATCTTCACAATAATCAGATAAGCGATATCTCCCCGCTGGCATCCCTCACTAATCTACACTGGCTCAGAGCCGCCAGTAACCAGATAAGCGATATCTCCCCGCTGGCCTCTCACACTAAGCTGGTGCGGCTCGAACTTCATTATAATCAGATAAGCGACCTCTCCCCGCTGGTGGCAAACAGCGGGCTGGGTGAGGGAGACAACATAAGTCTTATGGGCAATAATCTAGACCTGTCGGAAGGCTCGGAGGACCTGGAGAATATCAGAATATTAGAGGGGCGGGGAGTGGACGTCAGCTACTAGGACTTCGGCGTAATTCCAGCGAGGTACCAGCCGTCGTTTGCGGGCTCCGCCTTTTAATGCTACAATCGTCTTTGGTAGTGCCATCATTTGAAAAATGAACCCGTACAGCTATACCGGCGATGAGCCGGAGGCCAACCTGCGGCTACTGCAGACAACCCCGAAGTGGCAGCGCTATACCATCGATTTCCCCAGCGCTTACCGGACCCGCCACGAAGAGAACAACACCGTCCGCGGCGAGTACTTCCAGCCAAGGGACGTAGACCGCGCCCCCCTGGCGATTATACACCACGGGATTGGAGACGAGCTTCTAATCCCCAGCCGTCTCCTGGCACGAGCGCTGGCCAAAAGGGGCATGGCCTGCTTCGTCTGCTACTCCGTGTTTCACTCCAAACGCATGCCGGAAACGGTCAGAAAACGGCTGCCACACATCACCCCCGAGGAGTGGTTTGAAGGCTACCGGATTTCGGTAATCAACATGCGCCAGGTGATAGACTGGGCCGGCGGCCGGGGCGAGATAAACGAAGCACAGACGGCGGTAATCGGGATAAGCTTCGGCGGCTTTATCTCAGCGATAACGATGGGCATCGATAAACGCGTTAAAGCCGGTGTCTTTCTTATCGCCGCCGGAAATTCCGAGAAGATTAGCCAGAAATGCCGGAAAAATGCCCTGAGAAAAAGATACCGGCGCACCGAAACAGAATACCGTCGCCGCCAGAGCCACTATTACCAGTATCTGGCCGAGGTGGCCGCAAAAGGGGTCGAGCAGGTCACTCTTCCCAATCAAAACTTCTTAATCGACCCCATGACCTTTTCCTCCCGCCTCCGGGAACGCCCGGTGCTGATGCTCAATGCTCTCTGGGACGAGTACATTCCCAGGGAAGCGGCCCTCGACTTCTGGGAAGCGTGCGGCCGGCCGGACATCGCCTGGTTCCCCACCGCTCACACCACCTTCTGGCTGTGGTATCCTTTGATTAGCCGGAAAATCACCCGCTTTCTAATGTCAACCTTTGATAACCAGGACGCAAGCCTGGTCTGAAGCTTATTACGGAGGTACCTATGCAACAACAAGAATACGAGATAAATGAACTGGCCAAAGAAGAATCCTGGCGCATGTTCCGCATCATCGGTGAGCTGGTGGAAGGCTTTGATAAACTTACCGGCGTAGAACCAGCGGTAACCATATGGGGTTCGGCGCGAGTTAAACCGGGCGACGAGCAGTACCGGAAAACGGAAGAAATCGCCCGCCGGCTGGGCGAACTCGGTTTCTCCATAATTACCGGGGGCGGCCCCGGCTTGATGGAGGCCGCCAACAAAGGCGCCCTCGAGGCGGGGGCGAAATCAGTCGGGGTGAATATCGAGCTCCCCGAGGAACAGGCCGCCAACACTTACACCTCGCTATCCTTGACCTTGAGGCACTTCTTTGTCCGCAAAGTCTTACTGGTCAAGTATGCCACCGCCTTTGTCATTATGCCCGGCGGCCTGGGTACGCTGGACGAGCTGACCGAAGTGCTGACCCTGATGCAGTCCCACAAGATAAAACCGTTTCCCGTGGTACTGTTCAACAGCGCTTACTGGCAGGGGTTCCTGAAATGGCTGACCGATTTCACCCTGGCCAGGGGCTATATCTCGGAAGAAGACCTCCGGCTGCTCAGGGTCTGCGATGAAACCGATGAAGTAATTGAAGCCGTCCGCCGGTGGGCCTCAAAACACGAGATTGCCGGCCGAAAAGCGGTTATCACATAGCTCGTGAGAAAGAAGCACCAGTTAGAGAAGGAATAAAGCATTGCCAGACACGGCCAGAGATAAGATTCTAAAACAGTCGCTAATTTTCTCCAGCTTGAATGCCGATGAACTCGCCGAGCTGTCCGCTCTGGCCATTGAGCGCCGTTTCCAGCCTGATGAGTTTGTTTTCTGGGAAGGCGACGCTCCCGACTATTTCTACATCGTGGTCGAAGGGAGAATAAAGGTGCGCAAATACGCTTCTTCCGGGAAAGAGTTTATCATTGCCTTTTTCGGTCCCGGCGAGATGTTCGGTGAGGTGGCCGTCTTTGAAAACAAGCCCTATCCCGCCTCCGCCCAGACAGCCGCGGCTACCAGGATACTGGGTATCCAGAAAGATAAATACCTCTCCTTCCTGGCTAATCACCCCCGGGTTGCCATCAGTACTATCAACGTCCTGGGGGGACGGCTCAGAGATGCCCAGAACCGCCTCAAGGACCTGGCCGGGGAACGGGTTGAGCAGCGCCTGGCCCGAACCCTGCTCATGCTCTCTGCAAAGCTCGGCCCCACTCTCCCTTTCACCCGGCAGGAGCTGGCCGATATGGCGGGTACCACCACCGAGACCGCCTTCCGGATTACCAGCCAACTAAAGGAGAGAGAGATTATCCGCTCCGTTCGCGGCAAGATAACCATCCTTGACGCCGACAAGCTCAGGTTGCTCGGCGAAGGACCGCCGCAAGTTTAGAGTAAGCGGGTAACCTCCCTTCCCAACCCTATATTTTATCAGGTGACCTCACCCCCTGTATCCCCCTCTCCTTAAATCAAGGAGAGGGGGAACGTTTTAGAAAGAGGGGCTGACGCCCCTCTTAAACACCCCACATTTTTAACTTTAGAGTCAAGCTAGTAACAAGGAGAAGTTCGATGGGGCATTAGCCCCATCGGAAACCATAATTCCCCCTCCCCTTTTAAGGGAAAAAGCACCAGAGGAGGGTCAAAGAGAAGTGGGGGCATCCAGATTATGCCCACAGGGAGTTTTATGAGGGACGAAGTCCCTCTTACCTATAATTCCCCCTCCCTTATCAAAGGGAGGGGGATAAAGGGGTGGGTTTCCTAACAAATAACTACAGGGAGGGATGGGGGTCACAAAAATATCCTCCCGTGTACCCCCTGTGTGATTTAAATCATAGTAGTTCATCCCATTAGCTGTTATCAT
>DAOWCR010000140.1 GCA_030639445.1 Dehalococcoidales bacterium | reverse complement strand
GGATAACCAGCGCCGTCAGGGTGCAGATAATGATGGTGTCCATGAAAACCTCAAAGATGCCGATATAACCCTGGTGAATAGGGTTCTTAATCGTGGAGGCAGCATGGACGATAGGAGCCGAACCAAGCCCCGCCTCGTTGGAGAAGATACCGCGGGCTACGCCAAAACGCAGGGTATGTGCTATCGCATAACCGGCGACACCAGCAATCGGTGCGTAAGGGGTGAAAGCATACCGGAAGATTGAGCCCAGGGCAGCCGGAAGATCGGCCACATTGATAGCCAGGACTACTACTGCCACGATAGTAGCGAAAATGGCACGGTTTTAACTAATCAGGTTGACACTTAATAAGAATGGAATGCCGGGGATTGGACTATCCCGTCCGCTTACCAAGGGGAAGGGGGATAAGGGGGATGGGGTCACCTGATAAAATCTAAAAGAGAAAAGGGGTTATTAGCTAAAACCTGAAGAGGATGAGGTCAAGAAACAATCTCACCAAAGACTAATTATACTTGTTCATGGCGGTAATCAGGCCTTCGCCGAGGAGGCAGAGGATGGCCTCACTGACCTCGGGTATGACCTTATTCATGGTTTTCAGTTCCTCGGAGGTGAAATCGCTGAGCACGTAGTCGATAATCTCGGCTTCCTTGTTCCTGGCGGAGCCTTCCACCAGGGGCGGCCGGCCGATGCCCACCCGGATACGGATAAAGTCAGCGCTTCCCAGGTGGGTGATGATGGAGTCGATGCCATTATGCCCGCCGGAGCTGCCGCCCCGGCGGAGGCGGATTTTACCCGGCGGCAGGTCAAGGTCGTCATGGATAACAAAGAGGTCATCGGGGCTGATTTTAAACCTGTTTACCAGCCGACTTACCGCCTGGCCGCTGAGGTTCATATGAGTCTGGGGCCGGGCGACTATTACCTCGCTGCCGGAGACCTTACCGGTGCCGGTGCGGGCCTGGCCCTGTTTTTTATCCAGGCGTATGCCCTGCGTCCTGGCGAAGTGCCTCAGGCACATGAAGCCGATGTTATGGCGGTTATGGGCGTAAGTCCGCCCCGGGTTACCCAGGCCAACGATTAGTTTCATAGAATTATTGATTAACCCTCTTAAACTCCCTTTTAGGTCTCTCCTTTATTTCTTAAAAGCTGGAGGAACTCTGTTTCGTTTAATATCTTGGTGCCCAGGCTCCGGGCTTTGGCCAGCTTTGCGCCGGGGTCAACGCCGGCCACCAGGCAGGTGGTCTTTCGGGTAACGCGGCTGCCCGTGGTGCCGCCCAGGGCTTTTATCTTTGCCTCCGCTTCCGGCCGGGGGAAGGCGTCTAAGGTGCCGGTGAGGACAAACTCCATGCCGGACAGGGGTAACGCCTCCGCTTTAACCGTTTTTTCCTTCAGGCGGGCGCCGGCTTCCTTCAGCCTTTTAATGATATCACGGTTTTCTGCCTGCCGGAAGAAGGCGGTGATGCTGTCGGCGATTTTGGGTCCGATGGCGTCGATGGTCATTAGCCTTTCTTTTAAAGCAGTCTCTAGTTTCTTAATATCAGGGAATTCTTTGGCCAGGATTTCGGCGGTCTCTTCTCCAATGTGGCGTATGCCCAGGGCGAAGATAACCCTGGCCAGCGGCCTGTCTTTACTCTGTTCAATGGCGTTGAGCATGTTGGTCACGCTCTTTGCCGCCATCTTCTCCAGACCGAGAAGTTGCTCCTGCTTATCTTTGAGGTAATACAGGTCGGCGGCGTCCCTGACCAGTCCTTTCTCATACAGCAGGGCGCTCAGGTTTTCCCCGATGCCCCTGATGTCCATGGCCCCCCGGGAGACAAAGTGCTCAATCCGCTGCTGCGCCTGGGCGGGACAGGCGGCGTTGGCGCAGTAATACATTACTTCGCCTTCCGGCTTGACCACCTCGTCCCCGCAGACCGGACATACCGGCTGCCCCTTCTCCTGGTTGAATACCTCTTCTAGGAGGCTGAATTCTTTTTCCTGGCCACGGCGCTGGCTTTTGACCGGGCCGACGACTTCCGGTATTACTTCCCCCGCCCGCTGGACAATCACGGTATCGCCAATGCGGATGTCTTTGCGCCGGATGTCGTCTTCATTGTGCAGGGCAGCCTGCCGGATGGTGACCCCACCCACCGAGACCGGCTCCAGGATGGCGTAAGGGTTAAGGGTGCCCGTCCGGCCGACGCTGATGCCAATCTTGAGAAG
>DAOWCR010000006.1 GCA_030639445.1 Dehalococcoidales bacterium | reverse complement strand
TCGCAACGCCATCCTGCCCATCATCACCATAATAATGTTTAGCTTGAGCGGTATCGTCTTTGGCGGGGCCTACCTGACCGAAATTATCTTCGGCATACCGGGGTTGGGGAGAATATCTTTTAACGCCATCTTTGCCAGCGATTATCCGGTGGTGGTTACCATAACCCTTATCGGCGCCCTGGTGGTGCTCATGACCAACCTGGCGACGGACATTATCTACACCTGGCTTGACCCCCGGATACGCTACGACTGAGAGATAGAATGATGAGACGAATCAGCCGAAAAGTCGGCGGACTGAGGAACCTGATATTTATCGGCACGCTCCTGGTCCTGGGACTGATTATCCTTCTGGATATTTACCTAGTTGACCGGATTCTGGAGCCGCTGGGGTACTTCTACATTTTCTTCGCCGCCGTTGCCGTCCTTTACGGGGTATACCCCTTATATACCAACCGACGCTTGACCCGGTATTACTGGGAGAGAACCAGCAGGCACCGGCTTTCCATCCTGGGTTTAGCCTTTATTATATTTTTAGCGGCCGCCGCCCTTATCGGTCCCCTCCTCACCCAGGACCCCACCAGGGTCGATTTCGATGAGAAAAACGTGCCCCCCGTGGGTTTCACCGTCCAGCAGTCGATATATGACCTGAATACCGATAAATTTGTGGTGCGGGAGATACCGGGCACCTGGCAGCACCCCTTGGGCACCGATGACAAAGGCCGAGACCTGCTGGCCATGCTGGTCTCGGGTGCCGGCGTATCTCTGCAGGTAGGTCTACTGGCAACGCTCATCGCCATACTCATCGGCACTATCATGGGCGTGGTGTCTGCCTACTACGGGGGCTGGGTGGACATGGCCCTGATGAGATTCACCGATATCATGATGACCTTCCCTTTCTTCATACTGCTGGTATTCATTATCTTCATCTTCGGACCTTCTTTACTCTTCATCATCCTGGTGATAGGCCTCACCGGCTGGACCGGCACCGCCCGGCTGGTCAGGAGCGAGGCCCTGTCTCTCCGCACCAGGGAATTCATCATGGCGTCCCGGTCCCTGGGGGCCAGTGACGCCCGAATTGTTTTCCGCCACCTCATCCCCAATGTCCTGAGCTCGGTTATCGTCATCGCCACCCTGTCCATACCGGGCGTCATCCTGGCCGAGGCGGCGCTCAGCTTCATTGGCCTGGGAGACCCCACCGTGACCAGCTGGGGGATGATTTTGAACGCCGGCCAGCGGAGCCTGGATACGGCCTGGTGGGTAGCCGTTGCGCCCGGAATTTTGCTTTTTCTGACCGTTCTGGCCTTTAACTTCCTGGGGGATGGCATCAGAGACGCCTTTGACCCCCGGAGCCAGGTTTAGGAGCCGAAGTGAAAAACAACCATAACATATTAGAGATAAAACATCTGAAGACTTACTTTTTCACCCGCAGCGGCGTGGTCAAGGCGGTTGACGGTGTCAGCTTTGGCTTGAGAAAGGGAGAGAGCCTGTGCCTGGTCGGCGAGTCCGGGTGCGGCAAGACCGCCACCGCGCTGTCGGTCCTCCGCTTAATCGATAGTCCCCCGGGCAGAATAATTGACGGGGAAATACTCTATCACGACGAGGACCTGCTGCGCTGTTCCGGCAAGAGGCTGCGGCAGATTCGTGGCTACGGCATCGCCATGATATTTCAGGACCCCCAGTCTTCCCTGAATCCCGTGTTCACCGTCGGTGACCAGATAGCCGAACAGATAAGACTGCACCTCGGGCTGAAACGCGGGCCAACCGTGGAGAGGACCCTGCACCTGATGGAGCAGGTCGGCATACCCAGGGCCAGGGAAAGGATGAAAGATTACCCCCACCAGTTCTCCGGCGGCATGAGGCAAAGGATAATGATTGCCGCCGCCCTGTCCTGCGGCCCGGAGGTGCTCATCGCCGATGAGCCGACCACCGCCCTGGATACCACCATAAAGGAGCAGATTCTGGATATTTTCCAGGACCTGAAACAGCAGCGGGAGATGTCTATCCTGTTTATCACCCATGACCTGGGCACGGTAGCCGGCATTGCTGACCGGATTGTGGTGATGTACGGCGGGCGAATAGCCGAAGTCGGCACCGCTTTTGACATATTTGACCAGCCCAAACATCCCTACACCCACGGGCTGATTAAATGCCTACCCGACATCTCAGCCCGGAGTGACCGGCTGACGCCTATCCCGGGAATGATACCCAGCCTGATTGACCCTCCCGAGGGGTGTATCTTCAGCCCGCGCTGCGAGCGGAGTATGCCGGTCTGCAACCGGAAAAGACCGGAGGAGGTCGTTATCAGCGGAGAACATAGCGTCGCCTGCCACCTGTATTCGTAGCTTGCCTTTAGGGGAAATTCGAAAATGAGCCAAAAACTGGTAGAAGTGGAAAACCTGAAAAAATATTACCCGGTGACCGCGGGACTGCTCTCCCGGCATGTTGCCGATGTAAAGGCGGTGGACGGCGTTTCCTTCAATATCATGGAAAGAGAAACCCTGGGACTGGTCGGGGAATCCGGCTGCGGCAAATCGAGCCTGGGTAGAGCCCTGCTAAGACTGGAAGAGCCGACCTCCGGCCGAGTCCTCTATAAAGGAAGCGATATTACCACCTGGAACAGAAGGCAGCTGAAGGAGTTCAGAAAAGAGGCCCAGATGATATTCCAGGACCCGCAGTCCTCTCTTGACCCCAGAATGACCATCGGGGACTCTATCGGGGAGGCATTGCTCATCCACGGCGTCGGCACGGAGAAAGAGAGGCTGGAAAAGGTGGCGGAGCTGTTGCAACGGGTAGGCCTGGAACCGGAGCACGCCGCCAGATACCCGCACGAACTGAGCGGTGGCCAGAAGCAGCGCGTCGGGATTGCCCGGGCGCTGGCGGTAAATCCCAAGCTCGTCGTGGCGGACGAACCGGTCAGCGCCCTGGATGTCTCCGTCCAGGCCCAGATTCTAAACCTGATTATGGACTTGCAGCACGAGCTTGGCCTGGCCTATTTGTTCATCGCCCATGACCTGGCCGTCATCGGGCACGTCTCGGACCGGATTGCCGTAATGTATCTGGGGCAAATAGTTGAACTGGCCGCCAGAAAGGAATTATTCCACCACCCCCTCCACCCGTATACCGAGGCCCTGCTATCGGCCGTCCCGGTCCCTGACCCGCACCAGAAGCGGAAAAAGACCTCGCTGCCGGGTGAGGTCCCGTCACCGGTCGAGCCTCCCCCGGGATGCCGCTTCCACACCAGGTGCCCCAGGGTAATGGAACTCTGCCGCCAGGAACCGCCGGTACTGCGGTCGCGGGAAGGAGGTCGTCTCGTATCCTGTCACCGGTACGGTTAGACCATACCAGGGTATTGACAATTACAAAAATAAAGATTAGATTAATAGTCCCCGCAGGTGGGGGCAACTCTAAACGGCACGGGGGTAGAAATGGCTGGCGCCGCGTAACTGAGTCAACCGGCTAGCCATCCCACCGGCCGGAAAGGAGAGATTTATGGTACGCGTAATTATTGAACGAAAGCTGAAGGCGGGAAAGGAAAGTGAAATGTGGGCCCTGACCCACGAGCTTCGCAGCAAGGGTATGCGCCAGCCGGGTTACGTTTCGGGAGAGACCCTGGTGGGACATGACGACCCGTCGCTGTGGATCGTCATCAGTACATGGCTCACCGCCGAGCTCTGGCAGGCCTGGGCCAACAACCCGGAACGCCAGGCAATTGCCGCCAGAGTGGCTCCCCTGCTCACCGCTCCCGCCAGGACAACCATATTGAAGTTCCTCGAGGAACCGGGGGCCAGAAAATAACCTCCCGGCCGACAGTATGCCGGGGCACCCGGAAGACGATAACTTTAGCAGGGGTGGCCCGGGATGAGTGGCCTTGATGAAAATCCTGGAGGTACGGTTATGAATAAAGCGCGGACACCCCGGCCTATCGAACGGAACATAGCCATGGAGCTGGTGCGGGTTACCGAGGCGGCCGCTCTCGCCGCCGCCCGCTATATGGGCATGGGCGACAAGGACCTAGTGGACCAGGCGGCGGTGGATGCCATGCGCACTATCCTGAATCATATCCGGATGGACGGCGTGGTGGTCATTGGAGAAGGGGAGAAGGACCAAGCCCCCATGCTCTACATCGGCGAGAGTGTTGGTGACGGCGCCGGGTTACAGGTGGACGTGGCCGTCGACCCCGTTGACGGCACCAGGCTTTTATCCCGGGGGCTGCCGGGAGCCATCTCGGCGGTCGCCCTTTCGGCACGGGGCACCATTAACTGTCCCCGACAATTTGTATACATGAACAAGATAGTGGTGGGGCGCGAGGCGAGGAGTGTCATTGACATTAACGCCTCCGTGGCGGACAACCTGAATAACATCGCCCGGGCCAAGAAAAGAAAGATACCGGAAATAACCGTCGTCGTCCTTGACCGGCCGCGCCACGAGCAGCTGCTGGCGGACATCCGGGAGGCGGGCGCCCGGGTCAAGCTTATCTCCGATGGTGATGTGGCCGCCAGCATACAGGCCGCCCTGCCCGACAGCGGCGTGGACGTACTCATGGGTATCGGGGGCACTCCGGAAGGCGTGCTCTCCGCCGCCGCCATCCGCTGTATCGGCGGGGAGATTCAAGGTAAAGCCTGGCCGCGCGACGAACAGGAACGCCGCGCCGCGGCGTCAACCGGCATTGACGTGGACAGGGTCTATACGGCGGCGGACCTGGTCAAGGGTAACGATATGTTCTTCGCCGCCACCGGCGTCAGCAGCGGCGAATTGCTGCAGGGAGTACGTTACTACACCGGGGGCGCCCGGACGCAGTCCCTGGCCATGCGCTCCCTCTCCGGCACCGTCCGGTGGATAGAGTCCATTCACGATTTCAAGCGGCTGCACAAGCTGCGCTTCCTGGACTAGCCAACCGACACCGTTACCACCGGCCCGTGCCCGGCATCACCCCTGAGAGTATACCTCGGGACGCCGGTGCGCCAGAGACGGGAGCTCCCGCCGCACCTTGAGCAGGTAATCAAAATCAAGCTCCGCGGTTATCACACCCTCGGTATCGGAAGCCTGGGCGAGCACCGTCCCCCACGGGTCGATTATAGCGCTGCGCCCGTGCCTTAACATTTTGGTGCCCGGAATCGGGCCAATCTCATTCGGGGCGACGATAAACACCTGGTTTTCAATCGCCCGGGCCCGCAGCAGGGGGTTCCAGTGGTCTTTACCGGTGGAGTCCATAAAGGAAGAGGGGATAAAAATGAGCTTTGCCCCCCGGACGGCCAGCTCCCGGTATATCTCGGGAAAGCGGAGGTCATAACAAATGGTTAATCCCACGGTGCCGTAGTCGGTCTCGGCGGTGACCAGCTCGTCGCCAGGCACCATAGCGTCGGACTCTTTTATCACCACCCGGTCTCCGATGGTGACGTCAAAGAGATGAATCTTCCGGTACCGGGCAATAACTTCGCCTGACGGGTCTATCAGCACGCTGGTGTTGAACACCTTATCGGTTCCCTCGGCGATTTCAAGCACACTACCGCCCAGGAGGTAGATACGGCTTTCCCGGGCTTTCCGGCACAACCGGTCCGTGGTCGGCCCCGGCACCGGCTCGGCATTTGCCTTCAGCACCTCCCAGTTACCGCAAATATTGAAAATCTCCGGCAGCGCGATAAACCTGGCACCCTTTTCGACGGCGACATCCAGCAATGCTTCCGCCTTGGCCAGGTTGCTCTGTTTATCATCGCCGGAGTGCATCTGCACCGCGCCGACGGTCACTTTGCTCATCACTTACTCACCTCCTTCGTCTGCCTCGTTTACCTGCTGGAACCTGATGGGATTTTCCAGAACTTTGAGCAGGTCTTCCGATTTCAGCTTGATTGTCCTGGTGTGCGAACCGGGGTTAAAATACAGGTAGTCACAGGCCAGGAGCGCTTCATTGAGGTAAGTCCTGAGCCTGGTCTTGTGTCCAAACGGCGGGACACTACCAATGGGGATGCCGGTAACTTTCAGTACTTCTTCCGGGCTGGCGAAGTATATCGACTTGGTATCCTCCATCTGGGAAATTTTTTTGGTGTCAACTTTTTTATTCCCCGGATTCAAGACCAGGATAAACCTGCCTTCTTTGGTTTTGAAAACCAGTGACTTCACCCCGGCCTTCTCTGCCTCCAGCCCGATGACCTGGGCGGCTTTATGGGAAGTATAGACCGCCTCGTGCTCAATCTCTTCAAACTCAATCCGGTGGCTGGTCAGGCTTTGCTTTATCTTCTTCTCCACAAACGACATATAACCACTCCAGGAACATAACCAGGTTAGTTAGGCAACGGACTATTGCAAAAACCTTCCTTTGTTTTACTTTCGGGGTAGATTTTAACGCCTGCCCCGACCAAAGTCAATTATACCGCTCTGGCTATCGGGTGTTTCAGAGATTGACAGCCCGTGGGCGTTAGGCTAACATTGTCAACATAATTGATACGGCAAACCACAGACTAAAGGAGGTGCATCATGGCTTCAAGAGGCGCGCTAATGCTGTCGGATAAGGACAATGTCGCCACCGGCCTGGAGGATATTGAGGCGGGCACCGAGGTGTCTGTCCGCCTGGGCAAAGAGGTCAGAGAAGTCAGGGCGCTGGAGAAAATACCCTTCGGCTTCAAGATAGCCGTGGTGTCCATCGCCAAGGGCGCCGAGGTGACGAAATACGGCGAACCTATCGGCATCGCTTCCCGGGATATCAAGCAGGGCGAGATGGTACACATCCATAACCTAGAGGGAGCACGCGGCCGGGGAGATATCGCCAGAGGAGGTTCCCGATGAACTTCCTGGGATACCAACGGCCTGACGGCTCCGCCGGCATCCGCAATCACGTTCTGGTGATACCCGGTGGCTTCCTCGCTGCCAAGATAGGCGAGTCGGTGGCAGGCGTCAGGACTATCGTGACCAGCGATAGCGGCAGCGGGCGCACCGGCCGGGATCGGGAGACCATCGCCCGTACGCTAATCGGCCTGGGGAGAAATCCCAACGTGGCCTCGGTAATAGTGCATCCGCTGAGCCCCGGCGCCGGGTACCCGGAGCTCAAGCCCGCCCGACTCGCCGAGGAGATAGCCGGGTCGGGGAAAAGGGTGGAGCTGATAGACGTAGCGGAAGAAGGCAGCACCTACCGGGCGCTGGAGAAAGGGGTAAATCTGGCCCGGGAGATGGTGCTCGAGGCCTCCCGGCTGAGACGGCAACCTTTCGACCTGAGCCACCTGACGGTGGGGGTGAAATGCGGTCACTCGGACCCTACCTCTGGAATCGCCGGCAACCCCGTGAACGGCAACCTCTTCGACCGTATCGTCGCCGCCGGCGGCACGGCCCTCTTCGGAGAGACCACCGAGATAATCGGTGCCGAGCACGTGCTGTCCCGACGGGGGATAAATAAAGCCGTCTCCAGAGGTATCCTGGAAGCAGCGGCCGAGACGGAAGAGAGGGCCAAAGCCACCGGAGAAGACATCCGCACCATCAATCCCGTGCCCTCCAATATCGCCGCGGGGATTTCAACACTGGAGGAAAAGTCCCTGGGCGCCATCCACAAGTCAGGCTCGGCCCCGATACAGGGTGTCCTCAAATACGGCGAAAGGCCGCAAGGCAAGGGGCTCTACTTCGTGGACAACTGGATGAGCATGGGCTCCATCTTCGCCGGCTATGCGGCGGCGGGGGCCCAGCTGGTCATCTTCCAGCTCGGGGGCGGCGGCTGGCGCGGCGGCGACATTCTGCCCACCTCGACGGCGGTGGTCGCCCCGCTCATGTGGACCACGGCCAACCCCAAGACCCTGTCCCATTTCCCCACCGGCATCGACTTTTACTCCGGCACCGTCATTGAGGGTAAGGACACCATTGCAAAATCCGGGGAGAAACTGCTGCAAAAAGTGCTGGATATTGCCTCCGGCACCTTTACCCGGGTGGAGACCATAAAACACACCGACCCTACCCAGATATACCTGAAAGACCCCTGCTTCTGATTAGAAGCGTTAATCGGCGGGTTATGCCCCGTCTCGCAGGGCATTATCGTGGACGATAACGGCACCGAGCAGGGCGTTGGCCCCGGCGGTGACATGCTCCGGTTCGGCTTTCTCTTCCTCGTTGTGGCTGATGCCGTGCTCGCAGGGAACAAAAATCATCGCCGTCGGCGCCACCCGGGCGATGTAGACGGCATCGTGCCCGGCGCCGGAAACGATGTCGCGGTGGCGGTAACCCAGGTCCCCGGCGGCGGCGCGCACCGCGCCAAGGCAGTCTTCATCAAACTTCACCGACGGAGAACTCCAGTTGTTCACCACGGCCACCTTGATGCCCATGTCCGCGGCAACCCCATTCACCACCACCTTAAACTCTTCCTCCATCCGGCGCAGCACGGCATCGTCCGGATGACGTAAATCGACCGTGAAAAAGACGGAACCCGGAATCACGTTGCGCGAGTTAGGCCTGACTTCGACCAGGCCGACCGTGGAGACGGCCAACGGCGCGTGGTTCAAAGCGACTTGATGGGTCGCCTCGACGATGCGGGCGCAGACGACCATGGCATCCTGGCGCAGGTGCATCGGGGTGCTGCCGGCATGGCTCTCGCGCCCGGTGACGGTGACTTCGTACCAGCTCTGGCTCTGCACGCCGGTGACCACGCCGATGGTCTGGTTCTCGGTCTCCAGGACCGGCCCCTGCTCGATGTGCAATTCGAAGTAAGCGCCCAGTTTATGGTCGCCGCACTTTACCCGGCCACGATAGCCGATGCGCCCCAGTTCCTCGCCAAACTTCCTGCCCCCGCGGTCCTCAAGAGCATAGGCGAAATCGCGTTCGAACACGCCGGCAAACACGCCCGAGGCCAGCATGGGCGGGGTGAAGCGGGAGCCTTCCTCGTTAGTCCAGCTGACCACCTCCAGGGGCGCGCTGGTGGTGTAGTCGGCATCGTTCAGGGTGCGCAATATCTCCAGGCCTGAGAGCACGCCGTAGACGCCGTCGAACTTGCCGCCGGTGGGCTGGGTATCAAGGTGGCTGCCGATGGCGATTGGCGGCAATGAACTGTCTTTACCCGGCCGGCGGGCGAAAATGTTACCCATTTCGTCAACGGTGACGGCACTACCGGCCGCCTGGCACTCCCGGACAAACCAGTTGCGCACCTGGCGGTCGGCATCGGTCAGCGTCAGCCGGCAGATACCGCCCCTGGCGGTAGCGCCCATCTTCGCCGTCTCCATAATGGTAGCCCAAAGTCGTTCGCCGTTGACTCGTAAGTTTGGCATGCCACACCTCTATTCTTTTCTGGCGGTAACCATCATCCGATTGGTCAGGCACCCGTAGTCCCCGTCCGCGCCGCGGCTCATAAAATCCCGCTGGCAGGTTACGGACGAAAAACCCGCCGCGGTCATCAGGCCCGAGATTTTCTCCGGATGGTAAAGGTGGGTGCAGTAAGTCCGGTCGCGGAGACAGCCCCCTTTTCGGGACGTGACCCTTTCCCGACTGTAAATGATGTCCTCTCCCAGCTCTCTTTCCCGGTTCACGGTAATATCCTCGTTTACCTCGTGGCAGGAAAAAGGCTTGAAGTTCTGCAAGACGTGGTCCCGGTCCGGAAGGTCCAGCAGTAATGTCCCCCCGGGCGTCAGCAGGCGAAACACCTCTTCTATGATTTTTTTATTTTCGCCTTCATCCATAAAGTAGCCAAAGGAATTGCCCATAATGACGACAAACCGGAAGCTCTGCCCGGGCAAACCGGTATTTCGGGCATCGCCCTGAACGAAAACGGTATTGAGCTTTTCCTTTTTGGCTCTTTTCTCCCCGAGTTCAATAAGGTGTCGGGAATAGTCCAGCACGGTCACCTTCTGATAACCGCGCCGGGAAAGCTCCAGAGAATGCCGGCCCTGCCCCCCGCACAGGTCCAGAATTGAAGTCGATTTGTCCGGACCAAAAATCTCTTCCAGGAAATCCACTTCCCGGCAGGTCAGTTTTTCATCACCCACCGACCGGATATCGGTGATAAGGTATATGCCGTCGAAAAGGTCCTGCCACCAGTTGTCATTTACCTTAATGCTCATTTCAGGTGGGCTCCAAAACTGAACAGCCCGTCCGAGGCAAAGATAGCCGGTGCCCCACCCCACGGCTGGGACCGCACGATTTCCAGCTCTTCCGGTTCGAGGTTAACCATGACATCCAGCTCCCCGGACAACCACATTTTTTCCAGGGTCAAGCAGTCAGCCCAGAGGCCCGCGCAGTAGGCTTCCAGGGCTTTCATCTGACCGATGGTGATTAATCGGGGCCGCAGGGCGATTCTAATGGGGCCCAGAAGATAGGTAAACTTATGGTCAAGCGCCATCTTCTGCTGGTGCTCCACGGCGGCCCGCACCTCGCCGCCGTCCATATTCAGGATAGCTTCGTTGACGCGTTCTGTCGCCTCACCGACGCTCATTTCCGAACGGAGCACCGCCAGAGGCTGGACGCCGCCGCCGCTGCCCACGTTGGTCGGCACGCTGCCGTACCTGCCCAGGAAACCAAACACTCCCTGCCGGCCGAAGAAACACCGGAAATCTGTCTGGTGCGGGCACTCCTTCACGACATTGCTTTCCAGGTCAAGTTCGGGCATATTTTCCGTCCACAGTTTCAGAGGGACCTTTCCCTGGACAATGTAATCGCCATCTTCGAGCGCCCGGTTGACAATGGCATCGGTGTCCTGGTGTATGCCCCCCACGCTCACTCCCTTTCCGGAATAACCGCGCTCCGGCTTGAGCACCAGGTTGTCCCAGTTTGCCCGCGTCCACGCAACCAGGTCCGAGATATTTTCTCCGCCCGGGCCCTGAGTCTGCCGATGGTAAAACTGGCGGGTCCAGGGGGTCCGCCGTATCGTTTCCCGGTGGAAACACTCCCGGTTTTGTGGGTCGGTGATAACCTCAAACATGCTTTTGGCATTAATCGGCTCCGTACCTCTGGGGTTGATTACCCGACCTTCCCGCACCGCTTGGAGCAGCGGTTTCAGGTTATGCCGGCGGTGCAGAGCCAGAAGGACATTGGTGTTAAAGTCCATAAAAATAACGGACACCGGCTGGCCCTGCCAGCAGACACGCCCGTTTTTCAGCTCCAGTTCCTGCGGCGCCATGAGAGCGCCGGACAGTCCGTCTATGGCATCCAGGTGCGCCGCCAAGTTCCTGTTTTCCACCACGTCTTCCAGCGTCTCTTCTTCCGCCACCACGGCAATCAGACCCGGGTTAGAGCCTTCCCTTGAGCGGTGCGCCTCAATCAGCATACTGACGAAGCGGTTCACCGGGTTAATCAACGGATGGTCAAAGTCCAGGTCTATGCTAATGGGATGGTTCCGAAAGAGCCTCTCCCAGACCGCTTTGCCGATTTTCTGGGTGATACGCTGGTAGTCCCAGCCCCCCGGGCTCCCCAGGTTCCACTCCGAATGATAGCCCCGGAATTGCTCCAAAATTGTCTCCCCTACCGGAATTATGATGCCCGGGTTAATTATCGGTTTTCCCGGAGTACTTTTTCAAGGTCCGTGAAATTTATTTCTCCCTGGTTTAATACCGTCCGCACAAAATCGGGCAGGTCGCCGCCGCCGTACCGGGCCAGCAGGTCAAGGAACCGCCGTAAGCCTAAAGTGTAACACAGCTGGTAGCCCGGGTTCAACGGGTATTTACGTGCCAGAGAGATGGCCCGCTCCGCATTGAGGCCCGCCTCTTCCAGATACCTGGCGGCCGCCGGAACCGTCATTGTGCCGGTCTGGAGACCGATATCCACCTGGCATCTTATGGCGTGCAAGAGCCGGCGCCTGGCCAGTAGCAGGCGGTCGCCGGGCGCGGAAAAATACCCCGTTTGTCTCAGGATTTCCTCGGCAAAACAGGCCCAGCCCTCATAGAAAATGGGCTGCTCCACGGCGCGCCGCAAAGGTCGGGCGAGGCCCCAGCGCGAAGCGTCCAGGAGGTGGTGGCCGGGATAAGTCTCGTGAGCGCAGGTCATCCGGTACTGACGGAGATACCCCGCCTGTGCCTTGGTGGGGGGCACACGGATAGTGAGGACATAGAACGTCCCTCCGGCAGGAGGATATCCGGACGGCATACTGTAGCTGGCGCCCGTGCGGATGGCGGCCAGAAAGGATGGCATCGGGGCCACCCGGACCGGACAGGAGGTAACCAGTTTGGGTGAAACCAGTCCCTGCGCCAGGCAGTGCTCGATCAGCCGGTTAATTTCACTCCGGTAAAGCCCGAGCAACCCGTCTTTACCGACGGCAGGTATCGGGATGCTTTTCAGCGCCGCTGACCAGGACGGCGGTGAACGTTTAACGGCACCGGAGGGCAGGTTCCCGGCCTCCCGCGACAGAACCGGCCGCATTTCCTCAATCTCCTGGTCAAGCGCCTCGTTTATTTCCGGTACATCCAGGCCGCAATTGATATGAGAACGGAGGACGCGCGCCAGCAGGTCCCGGGGCAGCCGGAAATCCCGGCGGGTGGTAACCTTCCGCAGCGCATCACCGAACCGGTCCAGGGCAGTGATGGCAGTTGGTAGATCAGGTAATGTTTTGGTCAGGGAAAGAAGGTGATTCCTGGTATCGGCAACCATTTCCAGGCCGATATCCCGGAACAAGACCGGGACACGATTCAGGTTGCGGCCGGCCTGCTCCAGGAAGGCGGGGAGGCCCTTCGCCCGTTCGTGCCCGGCCGCCGGGTCCGCCGACGCCATGGCCTCGGCCAGCCCGATGCCGGCGAGGGTCAGGTAAAAGGTAGGCTGGACTTCCCAGGTCCTGACCTCGGCAAGCTGCTCGCGGAGGGTACGGGCCAGCTTTCGCAGCAGAGCGATGTCAACTCGCACGGCCAGTTCCGATTCTGTTGTGCCCAGCTGGTCAAGCTCATCTTCCCAGGCGGAGAGTTGCCGCACCACATCGGCCACCGCTTCCGGAGAAAAGCAGTCCCATTTACTCCACGACGGTTCGGAAAGCCGCCACTGGGGGAAATAAAAAAACTCGTCACTGGCGCAGGCCACCGGAAAGGTGCGGGCCAGCACGTCAAACATGCGGTGCGCCACCGCGGCCACGGGCAACGAAAGGCTTATCACAGAATACTCCTTATTTTCAATAATATATAACAAATTGACTTAAAGAAAAAATTATCTTCAACCGGAGAATAAAGCCTTAAACATAACCTAAATCGTCAGAGCATGAGAAACCCGATGGAAGCCCCAGAGCCTCTGTTAGAGCTTAGGTATGGGCCAACTTTGACACATGCCCTAATGAGATAGTAGGATTTCAGAAACCAGGGTGGATTGAGCGAACTCTGACAGAATATTTCTCTCCAGAATAAGAAAAAAGGAGAACACAAGTGGTAAAACAGGTAATTGCCAACTACTATGCATCTCGAAAGCCAAAGCTATTAAAGGACCTGGATAAGACAGCCGGCCTCGTCAGAGGCTTTGTTGTTTCCAGTTACGGCGCTGACTCTGCCGATAATCTTTATCGGGAAGTACGACAGACCTATGAGGAACTTATCCCGCAAATCCCCCATATTGAAGGCACCAGAGCCAGTGCACTTAATACCTTTCTCCTCATCACTGCCCAGGAATTGGCCGTCTATAACGTCATGAAAAAATACGGCCGGACGGCCGGAGAAGCCTGGGAGATTTGTCATGCTGCCCTGAGATTTAAATTGGAAAAGTTCCCTAAAATCAAACGCTGGCTGTTAACACGACTTATGCATTCACGCTTTTTGCGGAGAAGAATGAAAAAACGGGCCGAAGCCGGTCAACAACTTGAAGTCGGAAACTTTGCCACAAAATACGTAATTGGCGATGGCAAAAACTTTGATTGGGGTGTGGATTATGTCGCCTGCGGTAATTACCGATTCGTACAGGACCAGGGAGCCGATGAGTTTGCTCCCTACGTCTGCATGTCAGACATCGCTCTAAGTGACGCACTGGGATGGGGATTAATCAGAACCGAAACGCTGGCTGACGGCTGCGAACGATGTGATTTCAGATTTAAGAAAGGTGGAAAAACGCAGATTTCCTCCAAGACTCCTGAAGTACAGGCAACGATTGAAAGAATAAAGAAGCAAGAAACGCGTCAGTCTTAACCGTAACCAAAACCGATTTCAATAAATTGACTAAAAGGAGAAGAAGTAATGATTGTTGATGTGCACACTCACGTACCCTCACACGTGAACGCCGTGCCGCCGGAGGAAGAGATTCTGGAAACCAAGATGAGACCGGACCGGCCATTACGCATCACCTCCTCCCACGACGATTTCTTCAAGGCGATGGCACCGGTGGACAGGGTCATCTCTTTCGGCATCGCCATGCCGCCCGACCGCCCGGCGGTCATCGGCGAGAAGGAGGCGAGAAAAGTCAACGATGCCACCGCCGCACTGGTGGCACGGGCCCCTGATAAAGTCATCGGCTTTATGTCCGTCCAGCCGGACCTGCCGGACGCCCTGGAAGAAATGGAGAGAGCCCACGCCGACTTGGGCCTGCGGGGACTAAAGCTGGGGCCGAACTACCAGGACTTCGACCCGCTGGGGAAAAACGCCCGCCGGGTCTATGCTAAAGCGCAGGAACTGAAACTCCCCGTCCTGTTCCACCAGGGCACCTCCCCGATACGGGACGCGCCCATACGCTATGCCCATCCCCTGCTGATGGACGAGATAGCGATTCTCTTTCCCGAGCTGCGTATCGTGATGGCTCACCTGGGCCACCCGTGGCTGGAGGACTGCCTGGTGGTGGTGCGCAAGCACCCCAACGTGTACGCCGACATATCGGCCCGGTTCCTGCGGCCCTGGTCATTCTATAACGGCATGCGCTACGCCTACGAGTGGGGAGTTATGGACAAACTCTTCTTCGGTTCCGATTATCCCATAACCATGCCCCAGGAGGATATGGACGCACTGCGGCACCTGAAAGACTTCACTGGGCAGTATCACCTCCCAGAGGTGCCCCAGGAGCTTCTGGAGGGGATAATCCAGCGGGACTCGCTGGCGCTACTGGGCCTGAGCTGAGGCCCGGCCGTAAAATCACCAAGAGGTAATCATGCGCAGCAACTACACCCACTTCAGCCGTCCGCTATTTCGCCTCCTGTCGGATAATCAAATAGAGGAACTGCACCTGGCGAGTCTCCAAATTCTGGAGAGAACCGGCATCGCTTTTGACTGCCGGGAAGCCATTGACCTGCTGGACGCCGCTGGGGCTGATGTCTCCGACCCGCAGAAGGTGAAGATTCCTTCTTATCTGGTGGAACAGGCCCTGAGAACTGCCCCCAAGACGATTACGCTTTATACCCGGGAGGGGGAGCCAGCCATAGTCTTAAACGGCCGGACATCACACTTCGGCGGGATAAACAGCACCGAGTTATATCTGGACCCCGGGACAAACCAGCCAAGGCGGTGTTATGTCGAGGACATCGCCGATATGTCGCGAGTAATGGATGCCCTGCCCAATATCGAGTGGCAAATCCATGTTCTGTCCTGCTCAACTATACCCGGGGCTATCGCGGACAAGGTGGCTCTCCTTCATTCAATACTTAACACCTCCAAACCGGTCGCCTGCGGGATAACGGATGCGACCAGCCTGAGGGATATGCTGCAGATTTGCTCCGTGGTGGCCGGCGGGGAAAAAGAACTGAGGAAGCGACCATTCTTTATCGCCACATCGGAGCCAATCAGTCCACTGGTGCAGGGCAAGGACGCCATGGAGAAAAGCCTTTTATGCGCCGAAAAAGGAATCCCGAATGCCGTCTTCAGTGCGCCGCTGGCCGGCGCCACCGCCCCGGCCACCTTACCCGCGGTGCTGGCGCTGGTAAATGCCGAGTTCTTAAGTCAACTGGTGGCCATACAGCTGAAACAGCCCGGGGCACCGGTTATTTACGGCGGTCACCCCACCATTATGGATATGAAAACCACCATCTTCTCCTACGGCGCCCCCGAGTCGGCTCTTCTTATCGCCGCGCTAACCGAGCTGGGGCACTACTATCGGCTTCCCGTTATCGGCACCGCCGGTGAGGCAGATGCGGATACCATTGACGCCCAGGCGACGGCCGAAATGACCTACCAAATCCTGCTCTCGGCACTGTCCGGGGCCGACTTTATCCACGGCATCGGTGAGATGTACCACGGGCAAATGGTATCACCGGAGTTCGTTGTCCTCGGCAGCGAGATTATCGAGATGGTCGAGGTCTCAATGGGCGGCCTCAAAATAAATGACGAGACCCTTCCTCTTGACCTTATGGAACGCGTCGGGCCAAGGGGAACCTATCTTTTCGAAAAGCACACCCTGAAGCATTTTCGTAAATTCTGGATGCCAACCATCTTCGACCGCAGCGTGGCCAAAGACGAAAGCACCAGGAGATGCCACGACTTATTAAAGGAAAAGACCATTAAGATATTAAAAACCCATCAACCCAGACCGCTGCCCGAAGAGCTGGTCAGAGAGCTGAAAAAAATGGAAAAAAGCTGGCTCAAGCGGGCAGGGCTGGAAAGATATCCAGAGAGGCGACACCAAGCCGCCAGGTGAAACCAGAGTGCGCCTGTAATTCCGATGGGAAATAACTATTATGTCAACTATTCAAACCAGACTTCCGTCATTGTTTCTTTAGCGTGTTACCCTATCTTTCTATCCTTCAATCTTTCGATTCAAAACACTCCGAGATGAACGTGTTCAAACCTTCTTCATAACGTTTGCCTGAAGTGATAAAACCTTCGTTATGGGCACCGGTGATTTCGAGAAATTCCTTCGGCTCTTTCGCTATTTCAAAGAGTCGCTTCCCCTGGTTAAAGGGCAATACTTCATCGTCACGGCTGTGAATAATAAGCACGGGAGAGTTTACTTTACCCAGGTGCTCCGCGGTATTATACCTAAAACGTAACAGTAGCCTGACCGGAAGGTAGGGATACTGCTTGGCCACAACGTCGGGCACAGAAGTGAAGGTTGACTCAAGGATAAGCCCGCCCGGCGGGTAACTTTGCGCCAGCCATGAGGCAATGGCCCCTCCGAGCGACCGGCCAAAAATAATGATTTCGCCCGGGTCTACCTGACGCTCCTCAATTAAATACCGCCATGCCGCCGCCGCATCATTATAGGTGCCACGCTCGGATGGTTTACCCTCGCTCTGGCCATAGCCCCGGTAGTCAAAGATAAAAACATCCAGCCCAAGCCGGTGAAATATTTGAAGGGATTCCATCCGGTGTGATATGTTGCCCCCGTTACCGTGGCAAAACAGGAGCACACCTCTGGTGTCCTCGCCGGGAACAAACCAGCCGGAGAGCCTGACCTTATCCGTAGTTTCAAACGAGACATTCTCGAACTGAAGCCCGATACTACCCGGGTCGCCCGCCAGTTCTCGCACCGGGTAATAAATATAACGGGACTGAAAAATGAAGAAAAAACCGGCAAAGATGATAGAGGCGCCAGCGATAATGATAACAATCCAGATGCCGGGCATAAAAAGTCCTTTCGCTTTTACCACACTCTCCCCCACAGGAGACCTCATTGGCACTCCCGCTGACGCATATCG
>DAOWCR010000121.1 GCA_030639445.1 Dehalococcoidales bacterium | reverse complement strand
TTCCAGCGGTGAGTTGCTGTAGCCGAACATTTCCGCGCGGCCTATTGTCAATACGGAGAGCCCCATTACATTGTAATCCGTGAACAACTCCTGGATTAGGTCCTGGCCGTCTCCCTCAAGGTACCAGGTGATATATGCCATAGGAGTCGGACCGGCGACAATGATGTTAAACAGACCGCCAGTGGAGAACTTGTCCATGTTATAGTGCATGCCGGTTTGTGCCATCTCAACGATACCCCGGTCCAGAGCGTCAAACTCCTTGGTCGCTGGTGCTACCGCGCCGCCCGGGAAGAATTCAATGACAAAACGCCCGCTGCTCATGGCTTCAACGTTCTTCGTCATACGTATGGCTGATTCTCCCCAGGGGTTTGTCTCCGGCAAATATGATGCTAGCCGCCAGTAAACTTCCTCGGCCGGTTCTGCCGGTGTTGGTGCCGGAGCTGGCGCTGGTGCCGGAGCCGGAGCCGGAGCTGGTGCCGGTGCCGGAGCTGGTGCTGGTGCCGGAGCTGGTGCTGGTGCCGGAGTTGGTGCCGCGCAGGCCGCCATCAGTCCGCTTACCAGTATCACTATCATCACCAGGGCAAAAACCATTCTTTTCTTCATTTTCTCCTCCTTGTTAAAGTATCGGGGTTAGATTGACCGGTAAATTTTTGAATGCTTATCACCTCCTTATTGTATTTCTGGGGTATTATGCCTTACTCTAGTGTTGCCTGTCAAGTGCTGATATCTAAATATTTATATAATTTGGTTTTCTCTTACCGGTTATGCTGGCTTGGTCAACGCCCATCTGTCCGTAGAACCGGGAATTTTATCACTGGTTTTTGGTTTGTCATTGGGCGTAGATGGGGCTATAATCTAGGTTGAACCGGGTAACCGGTGGTCTTTTCCAGTTCCCGGGTGCTCAAGGCCAATAAGGTTTGCAGGAGGAGAAAGGTGAGTAAAGTATTAATGGGTCCGACCACGCTGGTTTATCCCACGCCGGCCTTGCTGGTCGGGGCGGATGTTGATGGCCGGCCGAACTTCATGCCCGCGGCGTGGGGTGGTGTTGCCAATAGTGAACCCCCGATGATTTCGGTGGCGATACGGCCCGGGCGCTATACCCATAAGGGTGTCAGCCAGAACCTGACGTTTTCCGTGAACATACCTTCCGTTGACCTGCTGAAAGAAACGGACTACTGCGGCATTAAATCTGGCTCCAGGGTCAATAAAACGGAAGTCTGTCAGTTCAAGGTGTTTTACGGGAAATTAGGGAACGCGCCTCTTATTGAACAATGTCCGGTCAATCTGGAGTGTCGGGTGGTGCACACCTTGAGCCTGGGCAGCCATTCCCTTTTTATTGGCAGAGTGGAGGAGACCCATATCTCGGAAACCTGTCTTACCGACGGTAAGCCTGACGTTGATAAAATTATGCCCTTTCTGTACGTGGTCGAGCCGACCCGCCAGTATCGCGCTTTTGGCCAGGTCCTGGCCAGGGCGTTCCGTGTGGGCCGGGAAATCAAAGCCGGGGGATAGGGGATTATCCCAGGAACCGGGCCACCACATCTTCGGCAAAGGCCATGGAGGAAGTAAAGGCCGGTGAGATGGGGTTTAAAACATGGAGAGAATTTGGGCCGTGAAGGACGACGTAGTCCATGACGAGTTTCTTGGTGGGCCAGTGGATGAGCTGAGGGCGAATTCCCACGTGCTCGGTCTCGGTCAGGTCATTAAGGCGTAGCTCCGGCACCAGTTTTTTCGCTTCCTTCAGGACGAACCATTTCAGGTATTTCTTCGGCTCGGTCATGGCGACCTGGCGGAAGGTGGGGTTCCGGAACATTAGCACCGAATCCCGGAGAAGAATGGAAATCGTCTCCAGCCCCCACCCCTCAAAGGCCTGGTAGTTTTCCCGGCCGAAGGCCGGCATGGCCGTCGGGCCTATCAGAATTTCATCGTCGGCCGTCCTGGTCAGATGGACACCCAGGAAAGGTGTTCTCAGGTTCGGGACGGGATAAATGTTGCCTCGAACGAGAGAGGCTCGGTTTGAGGTCAGCTTTTTGTAAGTTCCCTTGAAAGGGAGGATTTTGTATTCCCGGCCTAAACCGAAACGATTAGCCACCTGGTCGGCGTAGGAGCCGGCCGCATTGATGAACTTTTCAAAGCGTATCACGCCTCTGGATGTCTGCGCCTGGTTATCACCGGAGAGGCCCTGGAAGACGGTTTCATAGCTAATGGTTACCCTGGTGGACTGCACCAGTTCCGCCTCTAATGCCCTGAGCACTTCAATAGGTTTGATAACGGCCGTGTCCGGAGAAAAAAGGGCTTCGTTACCGGCGGCGGCGTGCGGTTCAATCTCCAGCAGCCTTTTGCGGTCAATCAGCGAGGCACGGGCACCACACAGGTCGGCGCGGCGTTTCAATTCATACAGCGACTCTACTTCCGAGGGGTCGCCCGCGAGAATTACTTTGCCGGTCTCATTCAGGGTCAGCCCTTTTTCCCGGCAGAACTCCTTCATCAGGCGGTTCCCCTGGACACAGAACTTCGCTTTTAGTGTTTCCGGGGTGTAGTACATGCCGGCGTGGAGGACACCGCTATTCCGGCCGCTGGAATGCAATCCCAGGGTGTAGTCCTTCTCTAGGATTAAAATATCCTTTATTCTCCGCTTGACGAGCTGGCGGGCGATGGTCAGTCCGCTGATGCCGGTGCCCACAATTAAAATCTGACATTGAGTTTGTTTCATAACCGCAATACCTCTACCATATTACTGGGCCTGCGCTCCAGGTTGTGATTTCTTCCCGTTGTAACTGACTTCTACGGTTTCAATAGGACGCCCAGGTTATGCCCGCTCCGTATCGAGTCAAAGCCCCTCTGGGCGTCTTCCAGCGGCATAATCTCGGAGATGAGCGGCCTGACGTCCACCAGCTTATGCGCCATCAAATTCAGGGAGACCGTTACCGGACCACCAATATGTGCTTTTATCGTTAGCTGTTTTTCCACCCAGAGCGCTGGGTCTACTTCCATGGGGGAGACAAAACCGGTCAGGGCGATGGTGCCACCGTGCCTGACCATCTGAGCTGCCTGATTCAAGACCTTTCCCTCCCGCACGCAGATAAGGACGGCATCCGGGCC
>DAOWCR010000144.1 GCA_030639445.1 Dehalococcoidales bacterium | reverse complement strand
GGACTTCTCGTACCCACGGCCGGTACTATTGAGATTATGGGCATGAACATAGCCAAGAGCGGCACCCACATCAAGAAGTCCATCGGATATCTGCCGGAAGAGAGCCCTCTCTACGAGAACATGACCGCCGAGGAGTACCTGTTTTTCTTTGCCGAGCTTTACCGGATACCCCGGAGCCAGGCCAGAAAGCGGATAGACCAGCTACTGGGGTCGCTAAAACTAAGTGAGAAGAATAAGCTTACCGGTGAGCTTTCCAAAGGCATGAAGCGGAAAGTCGCCATTGCCCGCACGCTGCTGCACGACCCCAGGCTGCTGCTCCTTGATGAGCCCAACTCCGGACTGGACCCGCTGACCTCATTCTTTATCATCGATTACCTGAAGAAGCTGAAAAACGAAGGCAAGACGATAGTGCTGAGCGCGCACAACCTGTTTCATATCGAGCACGTCTGTGACCGCGTGGCCATCATGAAGGATGGCCGACTGCTGGTATGCGATACCATGGCGTCAATGAGAAAGTGCCTCGACGAGACGGAGTACGAGGAGTTTGATGTTATCCTGCTCACCGGACCAAAGTACGACGAAGCGGCTCGCCCGGAAATCACCTGGCCCCTGTCCGTCGACCGCTCCCCGGAGGCAACCGGTGGGACCAGGCTTCCCAACCTCGCCATAAACTGGGCGTCTCTCATCCCCATATTGAAAGTCTCGCCCTACAAGCTTTCCCCAAACTAAATGAGAAGCGGCTTCCGCCGTTTGCCAAAGCTCCCGAAAGGTGCTATCATTCTCCAAAAGATAACCGGAGGCCGGGCGCCGGGAGTAACGCCCGTAAGATTTCCGTCCGCAGTTCCAGGCCGTAATAGCCTCTCAGGCCGTGTGCCCCGGGGAAAGTTGCCGCGATGGCGGATAAGCGTGTCAGCCAGCCCAAAAAACGAAGCTCACAGCGGTCGGATCTGGTATCCGATGCGGGCTTTGGTAAGTTTCTGAACCTGTTTCACTCTATCTCTATGGAAGGCGCCATTTCCCTGGGCGTCGGGGAGCCTGATTTTGCCACGCCCTGGCACATCTGCGAAGCCGCTCTGGCCGCTATGAAGAGCGGTTTTACCGGCTACACGCCGAGCACCGGCTTCCCGGAGCTCCGCCGCGCCGTGGCCCAGGACCTGGAGAACCGCTACGGCGTTAAGTATAACCCGGATACCGAAATTATTATCACCGTCGGGTCAAGCCAGGCGATGGACCTGGCCTTCCGGAGTATCCTTGACCCCGGCGATGAGGTCATCATGCCCGACCCTTACTACGTCTGCTATCCTTCCTGTATCAGCCTGGCGGGCGGGGTACCGGTGACCGTCTCCACCAGGGCCGAAAACGATTTCAAGCTGGAAGCGTCACGGGTTGAGGCCCAAATCACGCCCAGTACCAAGGTAATTCTCTTCGGATACCCGGCCAACCCCACGGGCACGGAAATGAGCCGGGAGGAACTGGGCGAAATTGCCCGGGTGGCACTGGAACATGACCTGCTGGTAATCTCGGACGAAATTTACAGTCAGCTGACATACGGAGCAACACACACCTGTTTCTCCAGTCTGCCCGGGATGAAGGAGCGTACCATCGTTCTGGACGGGTTTTCCAAAGCCTACGCCATGACCGGCTGGCGCCTGGGCTATGCCGCCGGCCCGGCCGACCTCATTGCGGTTATGAGCAAGATACATCAGCACACCATGCTCAGCCCGTCCAGTATGGCCCAGAAGGCAGCCGTAAAAGCCCTCAAGGACGGGGAGGGCGATATCCAGCGGATGATGGCCGAGTACGGCCAGCGCCGCAAGGTGATAGTCCAGGGCCTGAACCAGATAGGTCTCAAGTGCCACGAGCCGAAAGGCGCCTTTTATGCCTTTCCTTCGGTGCGGGTCACCGGAATGACCTCAGAGGAGTTCACGGAAAAGCTCCTCGTGGAGGAAAAAGTGGTAGTGATGCCCGGCAACCTCTTCGGACAGCAGGGTGAG
>DAOWCR010000089.1 GCA_030639445.1 Dehalococcoidales bacterium | reverse complement strand
TCATCGGGGAAAGCAATTGCCGCCGAGGTGGCCGCCGCTACCGGGGTGGGCGTCCCCGAATTGTCCTGGTCCAGCCGGGCATTGCCGATAGTGGCGTTCCAGGCGGCATCGCCAATTTGGCTGGTGTCAAAGGTGTCAGTCTCATCTGTTACCACCGCCACCAGCTGGCGGTCAGCCGGGAAGTTTGGCGAGAAGGCTACGGCATAGACATCATAGTTGCCGAGGCTGCTGTCCTCCCAGCGGAGGACAAGCTGTTCCTCGTCCAGGGTGTAAACACCGCCGAATTGAGAGCTATCCGTATCTCTGGTGCCGACGGCGATAATGTTGCCGTAGAGGTGGGTAACCGCAATGGCGGTGATTTCTACATTATTGCTGCCCGCCCCACCCAGATTTAGGGCCATTGCGTCGAAGCTTTTACCGCCGTTGGTAGACCGGTAGACGGTGGACGATGTGGCGTAGTAGATAGTACCGGTCTCATCGGGCGCGATGGCGATGTCAACTATATTATCCTGGACTTTACCGAGGTGAGACCAGCGGTAACCACCGTCAGTTGACTTATACAGGGTATAAGTGAGCCCTTTGCCGTAGGTATAGAGGGTGCCGTCCGGCGTCATGGTCAGGTGCTGGACATCAGAACCGTCCGCCAGCACCCAGTTGCCCGCTTCACCCTCGGTGGGGGTGTTTACCCTGAGCCACTTGGCCTCGTCCGAGGCGGTGGCGGCCGTGCCGGCGAGGGTGGCGAAAGACAGGCACAGCAGCAGTATCAATCCTGGGGCCGTGATGCATATTTTTTGAGATAAGTGCCGGGCTGACTTTATCTTCGCCATGTGGCGAATTTTACTCGCCTATGAAATGAAAGTCAATACTCCCAAGATAATGAATCCCCGGGCGTGCGGAAGGTGGTTAAGGCGCTCAATGTCCCACTAAACTGGCATTAATCGGACGTTGCAGCTAGGAAGAACAGTAGCAATATGACAAACCCCTGTGCTCCCACGATTAAAAGCAGATATTTTAGACTTTTCATCTTATATCTCCTTATATCTCCAATGCTATTTTACTATATTTTACCACCTATAACGCAGAAACGAAACACCAGCCCGTTTGTTTGGCTATGGTTAAGCATTCTCTGTTTCAATGTTTTAACGTTAACATAAGAAGTGGGCCAGTTTTTGGGGGTCAGGTCAGGGCTAGCATTGGGTGATAAGTAGTCCGGAAACTATGGTAGCGAATGCGGATAGATGTTTTTCGGTGCTGGTGGAGGATACGGACTGACAGAGGCTCTCCAGACTATCTGCCCGGGTTATATTGGGATGACCGTTCGTCGTTTATCCTTTCCGAGATATCGGAAAGCCTTTGTATAGCCTCTTCCGTACCGATTTCCCCGGCGCTAAGTTCTTCGTGCAGGCGCTCTATCTGTTTCAGGCTTTCCTCAATTTGTTTTTCAGTCTCTTTTGCCTGTTCCCTGGCCTGGTTTTCGGCTTCTTTCGCCTTTTTAGTTTCCCCGGCCTCTCTCCTGGCTTTTTCTTTAGCTTCCCGCTTTGCCCGTTCCCTGGCCTGTTTTTCGGCTTCTCTGGTCTTTTGGGCTTCTTCGGCTTCTTGTTTGGCTTTTTCTCTGGCTTTCCTGGCTTCGGCCGCTTCTTGTCTCGCTTTCTCCACGGCGGCTTCGTAGTCTCTTATGGTCTTTTGCCGGGCTTCCTGTTTGGCCCGTTTCCCGGCCTGTTTTTCGGCTTCTCTGGCCTTTTTGGCTTCTTCGGCTTCTTGTTTGGCTTTTTCTCTGGCTTTTCTGGCTTCCGCCACTTCTTGTCTCGCTTTTTCCAAGGCGGCTTCGTAGTATCTTATCTCCTTTTCCCGGGCTTCCTGGTTGGCCTGTTTTTCGGCTTCTTTCGCCTTTTTAGCTTCTTCAGCGTCTTGGTTCACTTTTTCCTACCTCGGGTCTGCGCCGGCTTACTAAAGGGTAATATAGCATACTCAGGTGTTTGAGCAAAGTGCGGCAGGTGGGGTAATTAAAGTTATCAGCCAGAAATCTAAAGAGGGAAGATGAGGTGTCGAAAATATAAAAACCGGCTAACCGAGCAGCCCGGGTAAGTCAGCGGGGATAACGGTTTTTTGTTGGGCGTTGGCCATGTCCCGCAGTATCACCGTCCCGGTCTTGACCTCCTGCTCCCCGATAATCACGGCGTGGCGGGTGGCGGCGGTATTGGCCTGTCGCAACTGGGCTTTCAGGCTCCGCTGGCCGGTAGCCATGATGATACCGGTGCCCGCCCGCCTCAGCCGGGACGCCAGCTTGATGGCCTCGTCCCTGGCTTCATTGCCGAGGTGGGCGATAAACACCCGGGGTCTGGGGAGGGGGGGCACGGGAATGGCCTGTTTCTTCAGGTTAAGCACCATTCTTTCTATGCCGGCGGCCAGGCCTATCGCCGGGGTCGGCTTACCCCCCAGCTCCTCAATCAGGTCGTCATATCTTCCCCCGCCGCCGAGAGTGCCCTGGGCGCCGGCGCCCCTAGGCTGGATTTCAAAGACCGTCCGGGTGTAGTAGTCCAGCCCCCGCACCAGGCGGTGGTTCAAGGTAAAGGGAATTTCAAGGAGGTCCAGGTATTTTTTCAGTCGGCTGAAGTGCGCCCCGCACTGGGGACAGAGGTAGTCAGTGCTCCGGGGAGCCGAGTTGGCCACTACCTGGCAGGAGGACTTTTTGCAGTCGAGCAGGCGGAGAGGGTTCCGTTCCAACCGGACTTTACAGTCGGCGCACAGCTTGGCGGTATGACGGGCGTAGTGGTCTTTGAGGGCGTTAAGGTGGATGGGGCGGCACTGCCGGCAGCCGATGCTGTTGAGCTGGAGCGACAGGTGGCGAAGGCCCAGGGACAGGAAGAACTGCCAGGCCATGTCAATGACTTCGGCGTCAAGGGCGGGGTCATCCTCGCCGATAGCCTCAAAGCCGAACTGGTAGTGCTGCCGGTATCTCCCCGCCTGCGGCCTTTCGTAACGGAAAACAGGGATGAAGTAATAATATAGCTTTACCGGCTGGGGCAGATTAGGCATGCCGTGTTCCAGATAGGCGCGGCATACCGGCGCGGTGCCCTCCGGTCTCAGGGTTAATTTGTTACCGCCTTTGTCGGTAAAGGTGTACATCTCTTTCTCGACGATGTCCGTTCCCTGGCCGACACTGCGGGTGAAAAGACCGGTATCCTCAAAAACCGGGGAATCAAGGCGCTCGTAGCCGTAGAGCTGGCAGATATTGACCACTTTTTGCTCCACATAGCGCCAGTAAGCCTGCTCTTCCGGCAAAATATCTGAAGTGCCGCGCGGTACCTGGTACAATCTATCTCTCCCGGGTCCTTATTCTTAAAGCTAGAATACCGTATTGACGCCGGGTTTGTAAAGATGAGTTGTTGCCGCCCTCGGGTGGCCGCTTACTCTCGTTTCTTGGTGAAATGCCACTTATAGAGCAGCTGCATCTCGGTAGGGAATATCCCCAGGCGGTCGCCGTCGCTTACCTCTCGGCCCAGAGCGGAATACTCCCCGTTGAGGAAGATGTTGCTGCCGATTTCCTCAATCGGGATACCGCCGCGCCGGGCGATGTTCTCGATGGTGTCTCCCTTCTCCACCGGGAGTTTAAGGATGGAATCGCGGGAAGGGTCCCGGTTATCGGTGAAACGGCGCAGCTTGCCGTAGAGGTGCACCTCAATCATTCTGGTCGTCTTATCCTTCCGGCCAGGGTATTACACGATTACCATAGCCATATTATCCGGGAATATCGCCAGGCGGTCACCGTCCTTCACCTTTCGATTCAGGGCGACGTACCTCCCGTTAAGGAAGATGGTGCTGCCCACTTCCTCAGGCGGGATGCCGATGTGCCTGATGATGTCCTCGATGGTGTTTTCCTTCTCCACGGGGAGGTTAAGGATGGAATCACGGGAAGGGTCCTGGTTATCGGTGAAGTGGCGCAGTTTGCCGTAGAGGTGCACCTCAACCATCTTTATCCCCCGCCGATAAGCGGGAAAACGCCTATCCGGTCGCCGTCCTGGAGGAGATAACTTCCGTCCTCCCGCTGGCCGTTCACCATGACGATGGTTATCTCTTTTCGGGGGACCTTAAGCCTGTCCAGCAGGTTTTCCAGGTTAACGTTATCGTCCAGCGCCAGGGACAGAGATTCGCCGCTCTTGAGGTCGGGATAGTATCTCCGCAGGCTGGCGTAGAGCCTGACTTCAACCGTGTTCATCGCTTTCTCCTTGGACCAGCAAGCCTATTTAATATAGCGCTTCGGCTCCGAAAAGGCAAGCCCCTCCGCCGCGGGACGAAGGGGCTCGCGGTAAGGCGTCTTAATCGGGACTAGGACTTATGAACCTTGTCCAGTTCGGAATCAGGCACGTCGAAGACCACATTGTGGGGCGGGAGCTTCTCGTACTTCATGAACTCGGGCAGGCGGTCGCGAGTCTTGGTGAAGCCGGCGGCCTCGTTGAAGGCCCGCTCCATCTTGACGATATCTCCGCCCATCCGGACCATGTCTTTCACCGTCCAGCTGGTGCCCAGCACCCCGTTGCACTCCTCCACCACTCCTTCGAGTCCGGAGGGGATGTCCAGGACGGCGAAGGAAATGAACAGGCAGTGGCCGGTGCTGTCAAAGAAAGAAGCCGTGGTGTGCAGGAAGTTGCGCACCAGGTCCGCCTTCTCCACGGTGAACTTATCTACCGAGCCGCTCACGTCCAGTATCTCGGGGGAGATAGTGTAGCCCGAGGTGTGGTCGGCGCCCATGGTGGAGACGGCATAGACGATGCCGATGCCCTTGATGGGTCTGGGTTCGTAAGCAGGCATCCCCTGTCCCTTGACGGTGGGGCAGCGTACCACGCCGAAAGTGCCGGCGGTGATGACCGCGCCATTGCCCAGGATGTGGCC
>DAOWCR010000073.1 GCA_030639445.1 Dehalococcoidales bacterium | reverse complement strand
TGTTCCGGTATCCCTCTGAAGATGATTAGCTGGAACAGCTGATCAATGACATCCTGTGAAGTAATATGTCTCTTTACCAATACCGCCAAGCATTCCCTTGAGTATTCATCGATAATATTGAGTATGCGAAACGCTCTTCCTTCAGCTGTTCTGGCTATCACGAAATCATAACTCCAAACATGGTCCTTAAACTGTGGCCTTAACCTGATACAGGAACCGTCATTAAGCCATAGTCTCCTTCTCTTCGGCTGCTTCTTTGGCACCTTCAAACCTTCCCTCCTCCAGATTCTCTCTACCCTCTTGTGATTCACTAACCACCCTTCCTGCCTTAACATGGCTGTTATCCTTCGATATCCATACCGGCCGTACCTGGTTGCCAGTTCAATAATACGAGCTGTTAGCCTTGCCTCCTCGTCCATGGTAGATGGGATACGTCGCTGTGTCTTTCTAGCTTGACCTAGGACTGTACATGCCCGTCTTTCCGAGACAGCAAGAGCCTTACAAATCTGTATGACCATCTTGCGTCTCTTTAACGGGCTTAGAAGTTTCCCCGGACGGCCTCCTTCAGTATCGAGATATCAAGGGATAGGTCTGCCACAAGCTTCTTGAGGCGGGTATTTTCTTTTTCCAGCTCTTTAAGCCGCCTAGCCTGCTTTATCCTCATGCCACCGTACTCTCTGCGCCAGCGATAGTAGGTCTGCTCCGTTACCCCTATCTTCCGGCTGGCTTCTGCGATGGTGGCTCCCTGGTTTAAGAGGATTTCAGCTTCGCGCAGCTTGTTGATGATTTGCTCAGGTAAATAGGTTTTCTTGGCCATGATTCCCCCCCCTCTCTTAGGTCCCAGTCTAACATTGTAACTGGACTCCTTTTTGGGGGGCAGGTCAAGGTTACCTAATAAATATTAAAGGGGGATGGGGTCACCTACAAATAAATAACTAAAGTAGGGTGGAGTGACTAAATAGCTTCTTCAGGGAAGTTTGAATATAGTGCGAGTGGCGTTATAGAATAGCCTTTAGGTGTGAAGAATGGGTGTCGCCAGACAGCTTTATCAGTTGCAGGAAATCGACCTTAAAGCCGAATCGGACCAGCAGGGGCTGGAGCGGATGGTCAGCCAGTTGGGAGAAAACCGGGCAGTGGTTAAGGCCCGCGCTGACCTGGAGTCGGCGCAAAAGCAACTGGCCGAGTTTGGGCACCGGCAGCATTCTGCCGAATGGGAGATAGATGACGTGGTGAGTAAAGTCAAGGCGGCCGAAGAGCAGCTTTACAGCGGCCGGATAAAAAACCCGAAAGAGCTGGCCAGCCTGCAGCATGAAGTCGAGTTACTCAAAGCCAGGCGCGGCCAGCTGGAAAATAGTGCCCTGGAAATAATGAGCCAGGTTGAGCTGACGGAAAACAATGTCGCCGACCTGAGCCGCGAGCTTGAGAAACTGGAGGCGGAGTGGCAGCAGCAACAGCAGAGATTATCCGTGGACATAGAAGTACTCAGGAGCAAGCTGTCCGAGCTGGAGCAGAAAAGACGGCTGATATCCGCGGAAATCGAGCCCCGGGCCACCGAGGTCTATGAAAGGCTCCGGAAATCAAAGGGGCAGGCCGTGGCCAGGGTGGAGCAGGGAATATGCCGCGGCTGCCGGATATCACTGCCTTTCAGCGACTTGCAGCAGGCAAGGAGTGACAACCTGGTGCCGTGCAGTAGCTGCGGGCGTATCCTGTTCCTGCCCTGAAACAAGTTAAGATGACGCTAAAAAAAGCAATCATATGGGTTGATGGCGCCTCACGGGGAAACCCGGGCCCGGCGGCGATAGGCGTTATTATCAAGGACGAGCCGGGCAGGCTCCTGACCCGCATCAGCCGGCGACTTGGCATAATGACCAACAACCAGGCGGAATATAGAGCTATCATTGCCGCCCTGGAAAAAGTCATCACCCTTGGTGCCCGGCAGGTGGCGGTTAATTCGGACTCGGAGCTGGTGGTCAGACAAATTAACGGCCGGTACCGGGTGAAAAAAGCGGAGCTGAAACCACTGTACCAGCAGGTGAAGCAGCTGCAGGGTCGGCTGGAAGGCTTTACCATCACCCATGTCCCGCGCCAGCAGAACATCGAGGCGGATAAGCTGGCCAATGCCGCCCTGGACTCGGCGGTTGACTAACGGTGTCTCTGAGGCTAGACTATAAGAGGGTCAAGTAAACCGGGTGACCGCTCTGAGATATCAGGGAGGAAAGTCCGAGCTCCACCGGGCAGGATGCTGGGTAATACCCAGGAGGGGTGACCCTACGGAAAGTGCCACAGAAACATACCGCCCTTCCAAGGAAGGGTAAGGGTGAAATGGTGAGGTAAGAGCTCACCAGCGGCTGGGTGACCAGTCGGCTGGGTAAACCCCATCTGGAGCAAGACCGAATAGAGGGACGCAGGGACGCCCGGCCCGTTCCCCGGGTTGGTCGCTCGACCCTTCCGGAAACGGAAGGGCTAGATAGATGGTCACCGTCCTTCCCGAAAGGGAAGGATACAGAACTCGGCTTACAGGTTTACTTGGCTCCTTCTTATTTCTTTTGTGTCCCGGCCACCACGGTAGCTCCGGCACTCGTCACCAGAAAGACTCAGGGACGCGAAGAAAATGAAGCTAAAAAAGAGGTCCCAAAAGTGTCTTTGGATAAAATAAAAACGGTATTGTCCCGGGAACTGGCGGAACTCGGGGAAAAGGGGCCGCTGAAGGGTGAGGAAACGGTAATAACGGGCGTGAAAGAGGCGGCCGGCGACCGGGGACCGAGGTACTTTCTGGAAGGTTACGGGGACCGGGAATTTCTCAGAATGAACTCGAACAGTTATCTGGGCCTCGCCCTGAAAAGGGAAGTTATCGCCGAGGCGGAGAAAGCGGCCAGGAGATTCGGCACCGGCCCGGGGGCGGCCCGTTTTATCAGCGGCACTTACCAGCCGCATGTGGCGCTGGAGGAAAAACTGGCCCGGTTTCATAATCGAGAGGCGGGGATGATATTCAGCTCCGGTTATGCCACCGTGATGGGCGTGCTGACCCCGTTAATCTCCCAGGATACCATCGTGATAAGCGATGAACTTAATCACAATTCCATCATCAATGCCATCAGGCTGGCACGGCCCAGGGATAAAAAAGTATACCGTCATAATAGCATGAACGAATTGGCGTCCGGGATAAAAGAATGTACCGGACGCTGCCGCAGGGTCATTATCGTTACCTACGGTATTTGCAGTATGCGGGGCGACCATGCCGCGCTTCCGGAAATAGCGGACCTGGCGGAAAAATACGCTCCTGAATTTGAAGAAGGAATACTTGCCGTGATTGATGATTCTCACGGCGTCGGGGCGGTGGGGGAAACGGGGAGGGGGACCGTGGAGCTTACCGGCGAGGACCGCATTGACATTATCGTCGGCACCCTGGGCAAGGCGATGGGCGTCAACGGGGGATATCTGGTCTCTGATACCACCATAATTGAATATCTCAGGGAAAAGGCGCCATTCTATGTGTATTCCAATCCCATTACGGTCGCCGAGGCCAGTGCCGCCCTGAAAGCGCTGGAGATTATCGATAGTGACGCGGGCAAGAAAATGCTGGGATACTTGCAGGAAATGGCCGCGCATTTTAGAAAAGGGCTGATGGCTTTGGGGTATGAGGTGATAGAAGGGGAACACCCGATCATCCCGCTTATGGTACGGGACACGGAAAAAACTACCCGGCTGGTGAAACATCTGAAAGACAACGGAATACTGGTCACCGGAATATCATATCCGGTGGTGCCCCGTGGAGATGACGAAATAAGGTTCCAGATTTGCGCTGACCATACCAGGTCTGATCTGGACTACGCGCTGGAAGTCCTTAAGTCCTTTGACGGCTAGAGTCTTGTTCCGATAAAAGGCGAAGGAACGATGGAAAATCTGAGTCGAAAGCTGGTCAAAAAAGTCTGCGACAACACCGTTTGGCGACAGCGAAACGCCGTTAACCTGATACCTTCCGAGCAGACCGAGTCGTCGCTGGTAAAATTGCTGACCATAGCCGACCCGTCCGGGAGATATGCCGAGCACCAGCGGGTCAGGGCACTGGGAAATGCTGAGGCTTTCTATTATCAGGGGACGGGGTTTATCGCCGAGATAGAGACGGAACTAATCGAAAGGCTGAAAGAGTTTCTCGGCTGCTCGGAGGTAGAGCCCAGGGTGCTCAGCGGGCAGATGGCCAACGCGGCGGTGTTCAGCGGTCTCCTGGACTATATCAACCGGACGGACCGGCGGGCGGAGCCCAGGAGGTTCCGCAGCGTCATGAACCATAACCTCGGCAAGGGAGGGCATCTCAGCGCCCAGGCGATGGGCGCGCTCAGAAATTACGTGGCCAAAGACCCGGTCACGGAACGGTGGGCGGTGTGGAATTTCCCCGTCCTGCCCGATAACCCTTACCAGATAGACGTCCCCGGGCTGGCGGAACTGATTGAGGAGCACCGGCCGGAACTATTTA
Organism: Dehalococcoidales bacterium; assembly: GCA_030639445.1. Taxonomy (GTDB): domain Bacteria; phylum Chloroflexota; class Dehalococcoidia; order Dehalococcoidales; family RBG-16-60-22. Next base: position 1,998 of record DAOWCR010000073.1, on the reverse strand, counting down.
TTCTGGGTAAGAGTATGATGCTGCACCCCGAGCCGGTCAAGGAGCTGGCCGGAATGATAGCCGGTATGAAACCGAAGCCAATAATCATGTATGACGCCGCGCATGTCCTGGGCCTTCTCGGGCCTCATTTCCAGGAGCCTCTGACGGAAGGGGCCGATATCATAACCGCTTCCACGCACAAGACCTTTTTTGGCACGCAGCGGGGGATAATTGCCAGCAACCTGAGCGAGGGGTCGGAATATTATGAATTATGGGAAAGAATCATGAGGCGGGTCTTCCCCGGCAGCGTGAGCAATCACCATCTGGGTACGCTGCTTGGCCTGTTGCTGGCGACCTATGAAATGAATACCTACGGGCGTAATTACCAGAAGCAGGTAATGGCCAACGCCAAGGCTCTGGCTCTGGCGCTCAAAGAGCGGGGGTTGCAGGTAGAGGGAGACCCGGCGGTCAGCTATACCGAGACGCACCAGGTGGTGCTCCGGGTCGGCTATGCCCGGGGAGTAGAAATTGCCGACCGGCTGGAAAAGAATAACATCATCGTGAACTACCAGGCTTTACCCGACGATGAGGCTTTCACCGCCAGCAGCGGCCTGAGGACGGGCGTCCAGGAGATGACCCGTTTCGGTATGAAGGAAGCCGATTTTACCGAGCTGGCCGAGTATATGGCGGCGGTGATACTTCAGGAAAAAGACGTCGCGGAGGAAGTTTCCCGTTTTCGAAAAAAATTTACCAAAATGAAATACTGCCTGTCGGAAAAGCAGGCACAGCCGCTGGTTGAGGAACTCATCGGAAGTATAATAAAATGATAAAACTACCGGGTAAAAAACGCGAAGAAGGTGATAATTTATGTCCGACGTTTCATTTCAGGAGCTAAAACCCCCGCAACGCATTCTGCTTGGTCCCGGCCCCAGCAATATCTCCCCGCGTGTCCAGATGGCGATGGCGCAACCGATGCTGGGACATATGGACCCGTATTTTACCACCATTATGGACGACATCGTCAAGTTACTGCGCTTCCTCTTCCGGACCAAAAATGAGATTACCTTTCCCATCTCGGCTACCGGTATGGCCGGCATGGATGCCAGCTTTAACAACTTCCTGGAACCGGGTGACGTGGCCGTCATTGGCGTGAACGGCTTTTTCGGGGAGCGGATGGTGGATATCGCCTTACGCTGCGGCGCGGAAGTGGTCCGGCTGGACGCCGAGTGGGGCCGAATCGTCGAGCCCGAGGCGATGGAAGCGGCCTTAAAATCTCGGAAGCGGGTGAAGCTCCTGGCCCTGGTACATGCTGAGACTTCCACGGGCGTCCTTCAGCCACTGGCCGAGGCTTCCCGCCTGGCCAAGCAATACGGTACGCTGCTTCTGGTGGACGCAGTTACTTCGCTGGGTGGGCATGAACTGGCGGTGGATGACTGGGGCATTGACATTTGTTACAGCGGCTCGCAGAAATGTATCAGCTGTCCTCCGGGGCTTTCTCCCTTTACCGCCAGCAAAACGGCCCAGGACACCCTGGGGAGGCGTGCCAGTAAAGCGCCGGCTTTTTCTCTGGACGTCTCGCTGCTAGTCAGGTACTGGGTGCCTCGTGACAGCCGGTTTTACCATCATACGGCGCCGATTTGTATGCTCTATGCCCTGCATGAAGCCCTGGTGCAAATCGTCGAGGAGGGTCTGGAAGCCCGTATTCAACGTCACCTCAGGCACGGTACGGCACTTCAGGCCGGGCTGGAAGCGATGGGACTGACACTGCACGCACAGGCAGGACACCGACTGAGCACTCTGACCACGGTGGGTATCCCCGCTGGTGTTGATGACCTGCGGGTGCGACAGAGGCTGCTCAACGAGTTCAGCATTGAAATAGGCGGCGGCCTGGGGTCATTGAAAGGGCAGGTCTGGCGCGTCGGGCTTATGGGATATTCTTCAACTGAGGAAAACGTGCTGCTCTTCCTGTCCGCCCTGGAGAAGCTGCTGGTGGAGGAAGGTTACTCGCTGCCGGCGGGG
>DAOWCR010000119.1 GCA_030639445.1 Dehalococcoidales bacterium | reverse complement strand
GATACGTCAGGCCGTGGAGAAATCAAGAGAAATTTAATCGGCCATTTCGTCAGGGGTTGAGAGCAAGCATAGGAAGGTCACACTTTAGCGTCTTGTTACCTTTAAAGAAGGCAGAACGAATCAAGGAATAAGGGTACACTGAGCCACTTCCCTAATATAAAGGACAAATGTCAATTACTTATAATTAACATAAATACTGCACTTTCCTCTTATTAAGGGAGGGGGAGAAATAGAAAGAGGGACTTCGTCCCTCTAAAACTCCCGATACATACCCCTTAATATAAAAAAAGAGGGGCTTTCGCCCCTCCGGGATAGCCATATTCACATTAAACTAAAAATACTACCCCCTCAAATACTTATCAATATCGTTGGCCGCCAGTCTGGCGGCGCCCATGGCGCTGATGACCGTGGCTGCGCCGGTGACGATGTCGCCACCCGCCCAGACCCCGTCCTTCACCGCCTTGCCGGTGGCCTCATCGGCCACCACCGTGCCCTTTTTAGTGGTCTCCAGTCCCGGGGTAGTGGCGGCAATGAGGGGGTTGGGGGTGGTGCCCAGCGCCACTATCACCACGTCAACGTCAATGGTAAACTCGGTGCCCTCTTTCACGATGGGACGGCGCCGCCCGCTCTCATCAGGCTCGCCCAGCTCCATCTCGTAGCACTCCATACCGACCACGTTGTTCTGCTCGTCGCCGAAAAACTGCTTGGGGTTGGTCAGCAGCCGGAAAATGATACCCTCTTCCTTGGCGTTCTCCACTTCCTCGCGCCGGGCCGGCAGCTCCGCGTCGGAGCGCCGGTAGACGATATAGACCTTCTCGGCGCCGAGCCGGAGGGCGCAGCGGGCCGAGTCCATGGCCACGTTACCCCCGCCAATCACAGCCACCCGGCGGCCAATCCTGACCGGCGTATCATACTCCGGGAACATATAGGCTTTCATCAGGTTGACCCGGGTCAGAAACTCGTTGGCCGAATAGATGCCGTTCAGGTTCTCCCCGGGGATATTCATAAACATGGGCAGTCCGGCGCCGGTGCCCAGGAAAACGGCGTCATAGCCACCCTTCAGCAGCTCGTCAATGGTCGCCAGCTTCCCCACCACCGAATCCAGCTTGATGTCCACGCCGAGGGAAGCCACGTAATCCACCTCGCCCTGCACAATGGCTTTGGGCAGCCTGAATTCGGGGATGCCGTACATCAGCACCCCGCCGGCAATGTGCAGCGCCTCAAAGATGGTGACGCGGTGTCCCCGCTTGACCAGGTCCGCCGCCGCGGTAAGTCCGGCCGGCCCGGAGCCAACCACCGCCACCTTCTTGCCGGTCGACTTGACGGGGTCTGCCGGGGCCGCTCCCATATTCTCCCGCTCCCAGTCCGCCACATAGCGCTCCAGGCGGCCGATAGCCACCGGGGCGCCTTTCTTGGCCAGGGTGCAGACCACCTCGCACTGCGTCTCCTGAGGGCAGACCCGCCCGCAGATGCCGGGCAGGGCGTTTTTGCTCTTCAGTATCTTTACCGCTTCCTCCATCCGGCCCTCGCACAGGGCGAGAATAAAGCCGGGAATATCTATCTCTACCGGGCAGCCGCCAACGCAGGGATACTTGGGGCACTGGATACAGCGCCCGGCTTCTTCCATCGCCTGCTCGGCGCTATAACCCAGCGCCACTTCATTATAGTTTTTCGCCCGCACCCCGGGCTTTTGCCGGGGCATCTCCACTCGGTTTAAATTAAGCTTCGCCATATGTCCTTATTACCTCCGGACTCCAATTTAAGAATGGCCGCCGCACTGGCACTGCCACTGCTCCAGGGACCGTTTCTCCTCGTCAAGGTAGGTCCGCTGGCGGGCGAAGAGCAGGTCCCAGTCCACCTGGTGCCCGTCAAAATCAGGGCCGTCCACGCAGGCAAACCTGGTCACGCCGCCCACCGAGACGCGACAGCAGCCGCACATGCCGGTGCCGTCCACCATTATCGGGTTCAGGCTGACGATGGTCTTAACGCCGAACGGCTCCGTGGTCTTGGCGCAGAACTTCATCATGATGCTCGGGCCGATGGCAATGACCCGGTCAACTTTGCCGTCACTTTCTACCAGTTCTTTCAGCGGTTCCGTGACCAGCCCTTTGCGGGCATAAGAGCCGTCATCGGTAGTCACGATTAGCTCATCGCTGACGCGGCGCAGCTCTTCTTCCCAGAAAATCAGGTCTTTACTGCGCGCTCCCAGGATGGAAATAACCCTGTTGCCCGCCTGTTTCAGGGCCCGGGCGATGGGCACTATGACCGCCACGGCAAAGCCGCCGGCCACACAGCCCACGGTGCCGAGCTTTTCAATATGGGTGGGCACTCCCAGCGGCCCCACGAAATCGGCAATAGCCTCGCCGGTGCCCAGTGTGGCCAGCCGGCGGGTGGTCGTCCCCACTTCCATGCAGACCACGGTGACGCTGCCTTCTTTCTCGTCCCAGTCGGCCACGGTAAGCGGAATACGCTCGCCCTTTTCGTCAATCCGGATGACGACAAACTGGCCGGGCTGGGCTTTTTTGGCCACCTCGGGGGCCTCAACCTTGAACAGGTGAATATTGGGCACCAGGTCCTCTCTCAGCAGTATTTTATACATCTATTTTCTTACCTCCATAGACCCTGTTAAATCAATAAAGCCCTAGCGGACGCAGGGCAACAAAAAAGCTATCTCCGGAACGTCTCCGGGAGATAGCTATCGCCTGGTTTTACGTTTAATAAAAGTAGCTTTTGCACCGTATAAACTTTATCACTAAATCAGATACAATTCAAGCCTCTGATAGGGTGTTTTTTTCTCTACCTCACCCCCCTTTAGTTTTATCTGTTAACCCCATCCCCCTTTTGATATTATCTACCTCACCCCCTTTGGGCTAGCCTCATGTCATTACGAGTCCTTCATTGGCAGGACGAAGCAATCTTGAACTTAATTGACCCCATCCCCCTTTTCCCCATTCGTGTCATTGCGAGCATTAAATCCTCCTTAATCCCCCTTTAAAAAAGGGGGAACTAAGCGTCTCCCTTTCGTAAAGGGAGACCGAGAGGGATTTTAAAAGGGGAAGATATTAAAAAGAGGGGCTTCGCCCCTCCTGGACACCCCGTTTCGGGGGAGGGTAACAACTGCGGGATAAGCCGCCGACGCCCCGAGGGCGGGTGGGCGGGAAAAGATGCCCACGGGGAGTGGTGGGAGGCTGGGAGAAAGCAAGAGAGGGGCTTTTACACCCCTCT
>DAOWCR010000002.1 GCA_030639445.1 Dehalococcoidales bacterium | reverse complement strand
TCGTGGTGGACCCGGGGATGGCTTTCTTGACCGAGGCCACAATGACATCACCGACGCGCGCATCTCTTCGCCTCGTGCCGCCGAGGACGTTGAGGCACATGATTTGCCGGGCCCCGGTATTATCGGCCGCTTTAAGTCTGGAATAAGTCTGAATCATCTCATTATGTCCCTAGCTATCGACGATTTCCTTGGGTTGAATCTCGGCTACCTTGCCTTTGGTTAATATTTCGGCTACCCGCCACCGCTTGTGCCTGGAGAGCGGGCGCGTTTCCACAATTCTGACCATATCTCCCGGCTGGCATTCATTCTTTTCGTCATGGGCCTTGTACTTGACCGCTCGGTTGATTGTCTTCCGGTACAGGGTATAGCGCCGGGGTGTTTCCACCGTGACCACCACGGTCTTATCCATCCGGTTGTTAATGACACGGCCAAATCTGGTTTTACGTCTTTCTGGCATAATGTTACCTTATCCCCAGTTCTCTCTCTTTCATTATCGTCTTGAGCCGGGCAATTTTCTTCTTTACCATCGGGAGTTCGCGATGGTTCACCAGCTGTTTGGTGGACAGGCGAAAGCGCAGGTTGAAAAGCTCCTGGTGGGCTTCCTCCAGTTGCTTGGTCAGTTCCTCGGGGTCCAGGCTCCGAAATTCGTCAATCCTCAACTTAAGCCGGCTCCTTTTTTATGGAATCGCGGCTGGCGATCGCGCCAGTCTCCCGGACCACGAATTTGGTGGGTATGGGGAGTTTGCGCGCTGCCAGGCGTATTGCTTCTTTGGCGGTGTCCTCGCCGACACCGGCCATTTCAAACAGGATTCTACCCGGTCTGACCACGGCTACCCAGTGGTCCGGGGCGCCTTTGCCGCTGCCCATACGGGTTTCCGCCGGTTTCTTGGTCACCGGTTTGTCCGGGAAAACTCGTATCCAGACTTTCCCGCCGCGGCGGATGTGACGGGTGATGGCACGCCGCGCCGCCTCAATCTGCTCACCGGTAAGCCAGGCAGCCCCCAGCGCCTGCAAGCCATAATCACCGAAGATGGTGGTGTTACCGGCCTGGGCACTGCCACGGCGGTGCCCTTTATGGGACTTGCGGTATTTTACCCGCTTAGGCTGTAGCATCTTTTGCCTCGTTTTCCGTCAGGGCAGGGGCCTCGGTCCCGGCGGCTTTCTTCTTGCTTTTCCGGGCGGCCGGTTTGGCCGGTTTCTCTTCCGGTATGACTTCAGCGCTTTCTATGGCGGCTGGTTCTTCCGGTTTAACTTCGGCGGCAGCTTTAGCTCTTTTCCGGACAGCCGGTTTGGCCGGTTTCTCTTCCGGTTTAACTTTGGCTACCGCTTCGGCGAGGGCAGTGGCTTTGCCACTTTTTCTGGCGGCTGGTTTGGCCGGTTTCTCTTCCGGTTTAACTTTGGCTGCCGCTTCGGCGAGGGCAGTGGCTTTGCCACTTTTTCTGGCGGCTGGTTTGGCCGGTTTTTCTTCCGGTTTGGCTTTGGCTGCCGCTTCGGTCGGCTTTTCTTCCGGCTCGGGGGCGGCGGCTTTAACTCTTTTCCGGGCAGCCGGTTTGGCCGGTTTCTCTTCCGGTTTGGCTTCGGTTACCGCCTCAGCGCTTTCTATGGCGACCGGTTCTGCCGTCTTAACTTCGGCGGCGGCGCGAGGTTCCGGCTCTTCCGTAATCTGGCTCACGGCATCCTCGGCCGGAGCTTCCTCGGCTTCCGGTTCCTTGAGTTCGGGAAGTATTTCCCCCTTATATATCCAGACCTTTACCCCGATTCGCCCCAGGGTGGTGCGTGCTTCGGTGAAACCGTAATCAATGTCCGCGCGCAGCGTATGCAGGGGCACCTGGCCCTGATGCATCGTCTGGCGGCGGGCTATCTCGGCGTCGCCCAGTCTGCCGGCGCAGCTTATCCTTATTCCCTTGGCGCCAGCCTGGATGGTGCGGAAAATCGCCTGTTTTATCGCCCGCCGGTAAGCAATGCGGCGCTGAATCTGTTCGGCGATTGTTTTGGCTACCAGACCGGCATCAAGCTCGGGTTGCCGGATTTCCTGAATGTTCAAGCGGACTTTCCGGCCGATAAGTTTTTCCAGGTGGGCACTCAGTTCATCAACGCGCTGTCCTCCCCGCCCGATGACAATGCCCGGCCGGGCAGTATGGATGGTTACTGTTATCTCTTTCGCCTGGCGCTCAATCTCTACCAGTGATATCGCCGCGTCCTCATACCGGGTTTGGATGGCTCGCCGGAGCGTCAGGTCTTCCCTTAAAGACTCGGCATAGTGCGTGTCGGCGTACCACTTTGCCTGCCAGTCCCGTATGACACCAATTCTAAAACCGGTGGGATGAACTTTATGACCCAATTACTCCTCCTGGTCCGCCACGATGACGGTAATATGGCTGGAACGTTTGCGGATATGGCTGGCACGCCCTCGAGCCCGGGGGCGATACCTCTTCATAGTTGTCGCTTCATCCGCCGAGATGCTGACAATCTTTAACTCTGAAGGTGACATCTGGTAATTATTCTCGGCATTAGCCGCCGCTGACTTCACCACCTTGGCGACCGTCCGGGCTTTGGGTGTCGGGGTGAACCTGAGGAGGCTTAAAGCCTCGTCCACATTCTTCCCCCGCACCATGTCTATTACCGGACGCACTTTGCGGGCGGATAACCCGGTATCTTTAGCTACGGCTCTTACTCTCATTTCCTGTCCTGTCCGGTGTGGAACAACCTACCTTTTCTTTACCTGGGTCGTTTTCTCCGACCTGCCGCTGTGCCCCCGGAATGTCCGGGTTAAGGCGAATTCACCCAGTTTATGCCCCACCATGTTTTCCGTGATAAAGATAGGCACATGCCTTCGGCCATCGTGCACGCCGATAGTGAGGCCCACCATCTGGGGCAGGATGGTAGAAGAGCGTGACCAGGTCTTTATCACCGCCTTCTGGCCGGAGCGGATAACCGCCTCCACCTTTTTCATCAGTTTGGCCTCAATGAAAGGGCCTTTCTTGATTGACCTTGACATTTCTCCCCTTTATTTACCTTTTCGGCGCTTGACAATCATTTTATCGGAAGCTTTCGGCTTGCGGGTGGTATAGCCCAGGGCCGGTTTTCCCCAGGGCGTTTTCGGCCCGGGTAAACCTATCGGACTCCTGCCTTCACCGCCGCCGTGAGGGTGGTCACGCGGCGTCATCGCCGAGCCCCTCACCGTGGGCCGCCAGCCCATCAGCCGTTTGCGTCCGGCCTTGCCCAGCTTGATGTTCTGGTGGTCTATATTCCCCACCTGTCCGATAGTCGCCAGGCAGTCGCCGCGAATACGCCGCACCTCACCGGATGACAATCGCACCAGGGCATATTCTCCTTCTTTTACCATTAGCTGGGCGGAGGCTCCGGCGCTCCGCGCCAGTTTGCCGCCTCTGCCTTTCTCCAGCTCAATGTTGTGTATCACACTGCCGCTCGGGATTAGTTTCAAGGGCAAAGCGTTCCCCGGCTTTACTTCGGCATCACCGCCGGACATTACCGTATTCCCGATGGCAAGGCCTACCGGGGCGAGGATATACCGTTTTTCGCCGTCGGCATAGTAAATCAGGGCAATACGCGCCGAGCGGTTGGGGTCATATTCAATACTGGCCACCCGGCCCGGAACCCCCACCTTGTCCCGCTTGAAGTCAATGGCGCGGAGACTGCGTTTCGCGCCGCCACCCCGGTGGCGGACCGTTATTTTCCCCTGGTTGTTGCGTCCCCCCCGCTTTCTGAGGGGTGAGAGCAGTGATTTCTCCGGCTTACTTCTGGTTATTTCTTCAAAAGTGGCGCCGCTCATCCCCCGTCGGCCGGGAGAGGTCGGGCGGTATGTCTTTAATGCCATTTTTTAATATAATCTCCTAAATTTTTCGTAGCGATGGCTCATAAAAATATTCGGTTATTGGTAACCAGTTTATTAACCTCTTCCCTATTATTAAACCCCGGCAAAGAATTCTATCTTGTCCCCCGGCCTGAGGGTAACCACCGCCTTTTTCCAGGACCGTGTCTGGACCAGGCGTCGGCCTACCCTCCGTGTCTTACCGGGTACGATAATCATATTAACGGTAGTTACTTTAACCTTAAACGCCTTTTCCACCGCCTGTTTGACCTGCGGCTTGTTGGCTTCTTTGGCTACCTCAAAGGCATATTTGCCCTGAACCTGCAGGGTGGTGCTTTTTTCCGTGACCAGCGGGCGGCGCAATACATCATAAAGGTGCATTGTCCACCTCGGTGGCCGCGCTCTCTCCCCACAGCCGCTCTGCTTTACGCACCGCCGCCACGCTCATCAATAGCATCTTATGGGAAAGGATGTCAAGTACATTGAGGAGATTGGCCGGCGTTGTCTTGACTCCTTTCAGGTTGCGGGCTGATTTAATTACGTTTACCTCCGGTTCCGGGGTAACGACCAGCGTCGGGGCATCCACCCCGAGGGCGGCTAAAATCTCGGCCATCATTTTCGTTTTCGGCTCGGCCAGCTCCAGTTGCTGCAAAATTTTTAGTTCTTCGTCCCTGGCTTTGGCAGAAAGGACGCACCTCAGGGCCAACTGGCGCATCTTTTTCGGCATGGCCTGCCGGTAGCTCCTGGGGTGGGGGCCGAAGGTAATACCGCCCCCCCGCCGCAGTGGTGACCGCCGGCTGCCCGCCCGGGCGAGGCCGGTGCCCTTCTGCCGGAATAATTTCCCGCCGCTGCTGGTAATCTCGCCCCTGGTTTTGGTGTCATGAGTTCCCTGGCGGGCGTTTGCCCGCTGCCGGACCATCGCCTGGTGCACGATACCCTCGTTAAAAGGCGCCGCAAAAACACGGTCGCTTATTTCGATGTGTTCCACTACTTTTCCGGTAAGGCTGTAGACCGGGACTTGCACTTCCTTATTCCCCCCTGCCTGATTTCTTTATCAGTAGTAAGCCGTTCCGGCTCCCGGGTACTGCCCCTCTTACCAGCAGCAGGTTACGGTCCGGGTCGGCTTGCAGCACTTCCAGGTTGAGCGCGGTTACCCGCCGGTTTCCCATGTGCCCGGCCATGCGCGTTCCTTTGAATACCCGGCCGGGGGAGGTGCCCGCGCCGATAGAGCCCGGAGCGCGGTGCCGGTCAGACTGGCCATGCGTTTTGGGGCCACCGGCGAAGTGATGGCGTTTGACCACGCCGGCAAAGCCCTTACCTTTGGACAGCCCGGTAACATCAACCAGGTCACCGGTTTGAAACAGGCCGGCATCAATCTTCTGCCCGACTTTAATGCCTTTAGTATCGGCCTGTCGGAATTCTCGGAGATACCGGAACTGTCGCGCCCCCTGGCGCGGCGTGCGCGGGGAGGACCTGGAGCGTTTGGCCTCACCAAAACCGAGTTGAACGGCATTGTAGCCGTCTCTGGTGGTGGTCTTGACCTGGGCTACCGTGCAGGGTCCGGCTTCAATGGCGGTTACCGCCGCCAGTTTACCGTCGGCGCCGAATAGCTGGGACATGCCCAGTTTTTTGCCGATAATCTCTTGCGTCATATCTTTAGCTACTCCAGGTTTGTCTTCACAGCTTGATGTCTATCTCCACCCCGGCGGGTAAATTTAGCTTGGTCAGTGAGTCTATGGTCTTGGAAGTCGTCTCAATAATGTCAATAATCCGTTTGTGAGTCCGAATCTCAAATTGCTCCTGCGAGTCTTTGTCGATAAACGGTGAGCGGATAACGCTGAACTTCTGAATATGGGTCGGCAGAGGTATCGGCCCGGCCACTATCGCCCCGGTCCGCTCCACCGCCTGGACAATCTGCTCGGCGGACTGGTCGATAATCTTGTGGTCGAAGCCCTTTAACTTGATGCGAATCTTTTGTTTAGCCATTATCTTTTACCCATCACCTTTTCCGTAATCTGTTCGGTCAGTTCCGCCGGCAGTTTCTGGTAGCGAGAGAATTCCATGGAGTGGGTGGCCCTGCCCTGGGTCAGTGACCTGAGTCTGGTGGCATAGCTGAAGGTCTCCGCCAGGGGGATATGGCAATGAATGGCGAACATTTCACCCTGGGTTTCAATGGTCTCGATATGCCCTCTCTTGGCATTGAGGTCACCGATGATGTCACCGAGGAACTGCTCCGGTGTCACCACTTCCAGCTTCATAATAGGCTCCAGGATAACCGGCCTGGCTTTCTCCAGGCCCTTCTTGAGCGCTATGGCGCCCGCCATCTTAAAGGCTATTTCTGAGGAGTCGACATCGTGATAGCTGCCGTCCTGAAGGATAGCTTTAATATCGACCACGGGATAGCCGGCCAGTACGCCGGTTTCCGTCCCTTCTTTAATACCGAGTTCCACGGCGGGGATATATTGCCTGGGTATGGCCCCGCTCTTAATCTTGTTCTGGAACTGGAAGCCGTGACCGCGTTCCAGGGGTTCCAGTTCGATGCAGACGTGGCCATACTGGCCGTGCCCCCCGCTCTGCCGGACGAACCTTCCTTCGACCTGCACCGGCACCGTAATCGTCTCCTTGTAGGCGACCTGCGGTTTGCCGGCCTTGGCCCCCACGCCAAATTCGCTGGTTAATCGATTGATGATGACCTCCAGGTGGAGTTCTCCCATCCCCGAGATAATCGTTTGTCCGGTCTCCTCGTTATAGACCACTTTGAAGGTGGGGTCTTCTTCGGTAAGCTTTTGCAGGGCGGTCCCCAGTTTATCCTGGTCGGCTCTCGTCCTGGGCTCAATGGCGACGGAGAGCACGGGCTCGGGGAAGCGGATAGATTCCAGCAGTACCGGCTGGGCAGAGTCGCACAGGGTATCGCCGGTAAAGGTATTCTTGAGGCCCAGGGTAGCCACGATGCTCCCGGTATCCGCCTCGTCTACTTCCTCGCGGCGGTTGGCGTGCATCAGTAATAAACGCCCGATGCGCTCCCGCTTGCCTTGAATGGTGTTCAATACCTGCCCTCCGGCCTTCACTTTGCCGGAATACACTCTAAAATAGACCAGCCGGCCGACAAAGGGGTCGGAGACCACTTTAAAAGCCAGGGCGGCGAAGGGGGCTTCATCGCTGGCGGGGCGGGTGACTTCGGTTTCCAGCCGGGTGTCAATCGCCGACACCGGCGGCATATCCAGCGGCGAGGGCAGATAGCTGATAATAGCGTCCAGTAATGGCTGGATGGCTTTATTTCTCAGGGCACTGCCGCAGAGAATGGGCACTCCTTTATTGGCCAGGGTTACCCTCCTCAGGGCCTGTCTTAAATCGGCAGGGGAGATGCGGTGACCTTCCAGGTAGGCTTCCATAATCAGGTCATCACTTTCCGCCAGTTTCTCAATTAGCGCTTGGTGAAATTCGGTGAAGTTTGCCTGTTCTGACTCCGGAATCGGTATCTCCTGCGGTTCTGAATCAGGTTTACCGTCAAAGTACCACGCCTTACTCTCGACGAGGTCAATAATTCCCTGGAAAGTGTCTTCACTCCCCAGGGGAATCTGTACCGGCAGGGGTCTGGCGCCCAGACGCTGCTCGATCATGGCTAACGTCCGCCTGAAATTGGCACCGACCCGGTCCATCTTATTGATAAAGCAGATTCGGGGGACGTGATACCGGTCCGCCTGGCGCCATACCGTCTCCGATTGGGCCTCGACTCCGGCCACGCCGTCAAAGACCACCAAGCCGCCGTCCAGCACTCTGAGGCTGCGTTCTACCTCGGCGGTGAAATCTACGTGTCCCGGCGTGTCAATAATGTTGATGCGGTGGTCCTGCCAGTAACAGGTGGTTGCCGCCGCCGTGATGGTGATGCCGCGTTCTCGCTCCTGCTCCATCCAGTCCATCACCGCCGTGCCGGTATCCACATCGCCGATTTTATAGGTACGGCCGGTATAATAGAGTGTCCGCTCGGTGACCGTGGTCTTACCGGCGTCAATATGGGCAATAATACCTATATTCCGGATTTTCTCTAAAGGAAAACTTCTGGGCACAGCTCCAGCCTCTACTGTTATCGGGTTTTTATGCATCATGTTGGTACTAGTCGAACAACCTCTCACCATCTATAGTGGGCAAAGGCCCGGTTGGCCTCGGCCATTTTATGAATATCCTCACGTCTTTTAATCGTGGTCCCCTGGCCCTGCCAGGCATCGGTAAGCTCTGCAGCCAGCCTCTCGGTCATGGACTTGCCTTTCCTGTCCCGGGCTGATTTTAGCAGCCAGCGCATCGCCAGGAAGAGGCCCCGGTCAGGGGCTACTTCCACCGGCACCTGATAGGTCGCGCCACCGACACGGCGGGGCTTGACCTCAAGCAGGGGCGTGGCATTCTTTACTGCCTGCTCTAAGGCCGTCACCGGGTCTTTGGATACCTGCTGTTCCAGTAACTGCAGGGCATTATAAACGATTCTCTCTGCCGTCCTTTTTTTACCGCACTTCATTGTTTTATTAATCAGCTTGGCCACGATTACGTTCTGGTATCTGGCATCAGGCGTGGCTTCTCTTTTAGTCGCTCGGGCTCTTCTGGGCATTTCTAGCTCCTGTTATCAGGCAATTTCCGCTTTTTCCTTGGCCATTTTGCTGCCATACTTGCTGCGGCCCTGACGGCGGTTGGCGACGCCGCTGGTATCCAGGGTTCCCCGGACAATGTGGTAGCGGACACCGGGTAAGTCTTTTACCCTTCCACCCCGAATCAGGACTACCGAATGTTCCTGCAACTCGTGTCCTTCCCCGGGAATATAGGCGGTTACTTCCATCATGTTGGTCAGCCGTACCCGGGCTATTTTGCGCAGGGCCGAATTGGGCTTTTTGGGAGTGGTGGTCCTGACCTGGGTACAGACACCACGCTTCTGTGGCGAGCCCTTACCTTCAATCATCCGGTTTTTCAGGGCGTTGTAGGTGAAGCGCAGCGCCGGCGATTTGGTCTTTTTGCCGACCTTCTGGCGCCCTTTACGTATGAGCTGGTTAATAGTTGGCACTCTTTACCTCCTGCCCCACAATTTTAATGGATGAGCCACAGCTCATCCAAAAAAGTATGGCCACTATAGCGCCAGACTGAGCAACAGATTTCAATCTAGCCGCTATAATTAAATGCGAACACCAAGATGGAAGTTTACCATAAACAAATATTAAATGTCAACAATCGTTCTGACTAATTAATAGGCATGTGTGAAACAATAAATTTTGGGGGATGATGAAGGCGGCTCAAAAAAGTGAGTCGACAGGTCATCAAGGGTGACATGAAGAGGGTTGACAAGACTGACAAGTCAGCCTTACAATTGCAAATGAAAGATACTGAAATATATTGAACCGTATTGTTGGATGTAGCAATGGCTAAACTTCTAAATAATAAACAAGAACTTGCCGCTAGATTTCCAAGGACTGCTTTCATTAGCCCATTACTCTCGATGGACGCAATAACGTATTTTTCTTTTCGAGAAGAACTGGAACGGATTAGACAGAAGTTGCTAGAACTTGAAGATAAGGAGAAAGTGATTGTGCTTAAAGAAATAACGAGGGAAGAAGCGAAAAAGGAGATACAGCAACTTTTTGCAGGAGGACGCACCCTCTATTATTCTGATATTGTTAAGGAATTGAGATTAGACCTAGAAACAGTTGTTGAAATTTGCAACGAGTTACATGAGAGCAAGGAAATAGGTATAGATGACCGAGTATCGCAAGTTGGGTGATTCGCTGAGAGCGGATAAAATTGTTGCTTCGGCTCGTAGAGTTAATATAATTCGGGTAGACCACCGAACTTCAAAACATAAGGGGCAGTTTGTAGATTTAAGAGATAATGCTTATTGTGTGATTGATATTCCGTTCAAGTCAGAACTGGAAAGAAAATCATGAAAACCAAAACAGAAAAACCACAACATAGCTATACAAAGCGTGATTTCGTATTTGCCCTAAAGAAAGCTAGCCAGCATATTGAGAAGCCTAAATCTTCTCCAAAACTGTCAAAAACATAGGCCTCTCATCCTTACGGTGATTATACCTGAACCCATACTCGTTAATAACTTTGTAGATACTTCTCGCTTACAGAGTGGTAAACATAGCCAATACCACGCTTCAACGCCGGTAGTGGTCTTTCGCCACTGATAAACTGGTCGATTGGGTCATACGCCGGCGAGCAGTTCCCGCATTGTCTCGCCGTTCTGCCGGCACCAGTCGTAGAGGATGCTCATATCCGAGCCGATGCCGAAATGGCGGACGCCCATATCAATGTATTCCTTGGCCCCTTCGAAGCTGCCCAGTTCCACTCTCGGGTGAACTCCCTTCTTCAGGGCCAGCTCTATCATATCCCGCTGTTTTCTCTGTACTTCGGGACTTTTTCCCTGCCCGGGCCTGCCGAGGTTTATGGTGTAATCGCAGGGGCCGAACTGGACCATGTCCACTCCCTCAATCGATAGTATCTCCTCCAGCTGTTCCATGGCGCCTACTTTCTCAATCATGATGGCGACCACCGTTTCTTTCAGGGACTGGGCCCAGGCCGCGTTACCGGCCATGAGGAAGTAGCCGGTAGTGCGTCGTTCGCCGCAGCCGTGAACACCGCCGTCCTCGGGTGTCTCCGGTCTCACGGCACGGAGACATTCCCTGACCTCGGCGGCGGAATGACAGTCACTGAAGAGCATGTTCTGGATGCCGGCTCCCAGTGACCTGACGGTGATAAATATCCGCGGCTCCTGTTCCACCTTCATCATGGACGACATATGCGGGAACAGCTCCACCGCGCGGGCAAAGTTTTCCAGGTCTGTCAGACTCCAGGCGGCGTATTCTCCACATAGCTCAATATAGTCAATGGCACCGGAATGCCCGATTATCTCGACAAGCTGCGGCGAAGTGGTTACCATGTGGGTGCCTATGGTCGGCTTTCCCTCATTCAAGAGTTCTCTCAGCCGGTTCTTTTTCACTTTAATTCCTCCGTTTTAGATTGTTTAGAATAGATTTTAGCTTCCCGGTTTCACCCGCCTGGGCGAAGCTCTTTTCGCCCGGGCGTAGAGCTCGTTCGCCCGGAAGGAGCTTCTGACCAGCGGCGCCGTGGCGACCCCGGCAAACTCCATTTCCCGGCCGATGTCTTCGAATTCGGCGAACTCCTCCGGGGAGACAAAGCTGGTCACGGGGTGGTGGCGGGAAGAGGGCGACAGGTACTGGCCGATGGTAAGCAGGTCGCAGTTGGCCTCTCTCAGGTCGCTCATCGCCCCGATTACCTCTGATCTGGTCTCGCCCAGTCCCAGCATCAGGCCGGACTTGGTCACTATTTCCGGAGCCAGGCTTTTCACTCTGGCTAAGAGTTCCAGGGAACGCGGGTAGTCTGCCTCCGGCCTGACCTCCGGGTAAAGGCGGGAGACCGTTTCCATGTTATGGTTGATAACCTCTGGCCGGGCTTCGACCACGGTCCTGAGCGCTGGCTCAGAGCCGAGAAAGTCCGGCACGAGGACTTCCACGAGGGCGCCTTCCCTGTTTTCGTGGAGCATCTTGATGGTCCGGGCAAACTGGGTGGCGCCGCCGTCGGGCAGGTCATCCCTGGTGACCGAGGTGATGACGACGTAGTCCAGCCCCAGCTTTGTCACGGCCTCCAGCAGGTGCCGGGGCTCCGCCTGGTCAACCGGGGTGGGGCGGCCTTTCTTCACCGCGCAGAAGGTGCAGTGCCGGGGGCACACGTCTCCCAGGATGAGAAAGGTGGCCGTGCCGCCGGTGAAGCACCTCCCGATGTTCGGGCAGTGGGCGCTCTCGCAGATGGTGTCCAGGCTCAACCCTTTGAGAAGCCCTGCCATGGTTGACATAACCTCTGGGTCGGCGGGCGGCTGTTTAAACCAGGATGGGAGTCTTCCGTTCATGGTGACCTTTTACCGGGATATCGGTGCCCATTGCCAGGTCGGCGTGAAAGACTTCGGCGAAATGGGCCAGTAACCTTTCTTTTACTTCGGCCATCGGTATCTCCCGGCCGAGAAGGCGGGAAATGGGGGTAGCCCTCCGGTTGGTGAAACCGCACGGGTTGATGAGGGAAAATTGCGCCAGGTTCGTATTGACGTTGAGGGCAAACCCGTGCATCGTAATCCACTGGCTCAGACTGAGTCCGATGGCGGCAATCTCTTCGTCTTCTACCCAGACCCCGGCGTGGCCGCGGTCTCTGCCCGACTTTATGGAAAAGTCGTTCAGCGTCCGGATGATGGCTTCCTCAAGGTTGCGGATGTACCGGTGGGCGTCTCTGCCCCGCCCCCTCAGGTCGAAAATGGGGTAGCCGACCAGTTGTCCCGGGCCGTGGTAGGTAACGTCGCCTCCCCGGTCGATGAAGACCAGGGACACCCCTTGTTGGGCCAGCTGTTCCCGGGAAACCAGGATATTTTCCAGCTTGCCCGCTTTGCCGACGGTGATGGTGGGCGGGTGCTCCAGCAGGAGCAGCGTATCCGGTATCCGGCCGTCCAACCTCTCCCGGAAGAGCTTTCTCTGCCGGTGATAGGCGTCTCTATAATCAATTAGACCTAACCAGTAAACAACGCATCTCATTTTTTTATCCGGACTTGTTTGATTCATGCGGCCGGCCGATTCCGGGAGGGGTAATGCAGTGTCTCGCCGGTAATATCCAGGGCGGCCTCGTGGAGCGCTTCCGAGAGGCTGGGGTGGGCATGTATGGTGGCCACAATATCCTGCGGGGTGACCTCCAGCTTCATGGCCAGGGTGGCTTCGGCGATGAGGTCGGTCGCCCGGGGGCCGATGATATGGACGCCCAGTATCTGGCCGTACTTTGGCTCGGTGATTATCTTGACCAGGCCCCGCCTCTCCCCCAGGATGGTGGCCATGCTGTTGGCGGCGAAGGGGAATCTGCCCACCCGCACCTGGTATTTTTGGTCAACTGCCTCTTCCTCGGTGAGGCCCACGCTGGCCAGTTCCGGCAGGGAAAAGGTGCACCTGGGGACGGCCTGGTAGTCAATGGTCGAGCTTCGGCCCAGGGCGTTCTCCGCGGCGACTATTCCCTCCTCCATGGCCACGTAGGCCAGCATCATGCCGCCGATAACGTCCCCGGCGGCGTAAATATCGGGCGCGCCGGTCTCCAGGCGCTCGTTCACCTGGATAGCACCCTTGTTTAATGTCACGCCGGCTTCCTCGAGGCCGATGCCGTCCGTGTTGGGACGGTAGCCCACGGCAATGGCGACCACTTCCGCTTCCAGCTTCTTTTCGCCTTCGCCGTTCGAAATGGTGACTGATTTTCCGTTCCCGGCGTCTTCAATCCGGCTGACTTTGGTTCCTTCGTAGACCTGCACGCCATCGTCTTTGAGGGCTTTGGCCAGGATTGCGGTCAGCTCGGCATCCTCCAGGGGTAAAATATGGGGCAGCATCTCCACGATGCTTACCTGGCAGCCGAGCTTGGCCAGGATGGTGGCCATCTCCACCCCGATGACCCCGCCGCCGATCATTACCAGGCTCTTCGGGATATAGTCCAGGTCAAGGACATCCTCCGCGCTGATTATCCCGGAAGGGCTGTCCGCCCCGGGAATGGGCAGCGTTATCGGTTTGGCGCCGGTGGCCAGGATAATCTTTTTCGCCTGAATAGTCTGCTTCTGTCCCTGCCCGTCATCTATGGCTACCTGCCTTGACGGGGCAAGCCTGGCCCGGCCTTTGATAACTTCAATCTTACTCGCTTTCAGGAGGCTCTGGACGCCGGATACGTGCGTTGATATCACCGCGTTCTTGCGGGCCATCATTTTGGTCAGGTCAACGCTCACTCCGGTGGCGTTGATGCCGTATTGCCCTGCCTCCTGCATTGACTGGTAGAGCTCCACGCTGTGCAGCAGGCACTTTGAGGGAACGCAGCCCCGGTTGAGGCAGGTGCCCCCCAGGGCGTCATATTCCACCAGGGTAACCTTACCGCCGAGCTGGGCTGCTCTTATGGCGGCGACGTATCCCGCCGGCCCGCCCCCGATGATGAGTAAGTCTCTTGCCTCCACGGTGTTCCTCCCTATTGCCGGTTAATTAACAGGAGATTCGGGTTTTCCAGTAATTTAATCAGGCTGGCCATGAATCTGGCGGCCACGGCGCCGTCAACCACCCGGTGGTCATAGGTGAGGTAGTAGGTCATGATGGGCCGGATGACAATCTGCCCGTCTCTGACCACGGCCCTCTCGGTAATGGCGCCGGTGCCCAGAATGGCTGACTCCGGCTGGTTGATGATGACCGTCTCGAAACGGTAGCCGGCACCCACCGCGCCCAGGTTGCTCAGGGTGAAGGTGCCGCCGGTGATTTCTTCCGCCACCAGCTTTCCTTCTCTTGCTTTCTCGGCCAGCGCCCTTACCGTCTGGCTTATCTCCTTGAGGGACTTTTTATCGGCGGCTTTGACCACCGGCACAATCAGCCCTTCCTCCAGGGCGACGGCCACGCCGATGTTGATGTCTTCCCAGACTTTAATCTCGTTATCTATCAGACTGGAGTTGACGAGCGGGTGTTCTTTGAGGGTCCGGGCGAGGGCGAATACCAGCAGGTCGGTATAGGTGATTCTGGTGCCGAGGACGCTTTCCTGGTCGACGAGGTCTTTGCGCCGCTTCACCATCTGGGCCATATCTATCTCACCCATGGCGGTGAGCTGGGCCGATACCGAGAGACTGCGGTGCATATGTTCGGCGATGGCCCCCCTCATCCCCCTCAGCGGGATAGCCTGCTTGCCCCTCTTTTCCCCGGCAGCTCCAGCCGGCGCCACGGCGGCGGGTGCGGCGGCCGGGGCGGCCACGGCTTTTTCAATGTCTTCCCGGGTAATCCGCCCGCCGGGTCCCGTGCCGGTCACCCCGGTGATGTCTATGGCGTGTTCTTCGGCCAGCTTCCGGGCCACCGGGGAGATTCTTATCCTTGCCTCCCCTTCTCCGCTGGCGGCGGGAGCGGCGGCCGGGGTAGCCTCGGCTTTGGGAGCTTCCGCCACGGCGGCGGTTTCGGCGGGCGCTGCCTTCGGCAGGGCGGCTAGCTCCTCTTTCGAGGCCGCGATGAGGCCGATTACTTTGCCCACCGGTGCCGTATCACCTTCGTTCGATAATATGTGGACGAAACCGGCCGCCGGTGACTCCACGTCATACTTGAGCTTTTCCGTCTCGATGACCACCACCACCTGTTTCTCCGCCACCTGTTCCCCTTCCTTGACCTTCCACTCAATTATGGTAGCGTCGGCTATCGCCATGCCCAAGCGGGGTACTTTTATTTCTGTTGCCATTTTGCCTCCTGACTCTGGTTTCTAAAGAAGCCTTTGGTCACGGCCTCTTTAATCGTCCTTTCTATATCAACCACGGACGGTCCGTCTCTTTGCAGCCTTATCTTTACCCGGTCGGCCGAGGTGACCGTGATTTCCCTCTCGCCGTCCAGGGCGATAACCGAGGGCTTGTGCCGCACCTCAACCTCTTCCCCGGGTTCCAGCGTCTTCAGTTCTTTTACGCCCACTTCGGTAACCAGGCCGGGAAGTATGGTGGCCTTTACTTTCAGGTTACCCCTTCCCAGTTTCAGGTGCAGGCCGTGTTCATCGTCAAGTTCCAGGGGATGCAGGTTCCCCCCGATGCAGGTCATGCCGATATTATTTGGCTCGGCCCGCGTGCAGATAATCTCTTTGACCTCGGACAGTCTCCAGATGGCCCGGGAACCGATGAAGAGCTGGTCTAAAACTACTGCATCAATCAGAGCCATGTCAATTTCTACATCGTTCTTGATGACAACGAGCCTTTTACGGGTCTTTATCACGTCTTTTCCGTTGACGATTCCCCGGGCGATAATCCCGGCGGCTATCCCGGCGGAGGTGGACTCGGTCATTACCGGGAAGACGTTGTTGGTGCCGGTGGACAGGGGAACCAGCGGGATGGCCCGGCTGCTTTTCGCTACGTCACGGTTGGTCCCATCCCCACCCAGGGTAACGATGCACCCCACGCCGAGTTCACCCATCAATTTCGCCGCCAGGGTAGAGTCTTCACTGGTAAAGTTGACCGCCATTTCCATTACCGAGGTCTTAGCCTGGATATTCTCAATCCCTATTCCGTCCAGTGCCCTCTGGCCGAGGCCGAAGTAATCCGGCATCACCAGAATCTCATCCACGCCCGTGGAGTCAATGCCCAGGATAGTCCTTCTCAGCAGGTTGGTCTTCTCGACGTTGTCGGTCACGCTGGCATAGGCTACCAGCCGTCTGATGTCTTTTCCCGAAGCGGGATTGGCGATAATCCCAACTTTACTCACTTAATCTACCTTATCTATCTTGCCTGTCAGGCGACGGTTGACACACCATCAATATCGGAAGTGCGGCGGAGGAAATCGATTTAATATTTCCGGTAACCGGGTATTCCGTTATTATTACCGGCCGGTAAAATAGACGTTTTTACCCGTGACCGACAGCGGAATACCAATAATAAGGTCGGCTTCCATCAGTTTCAATTTCCGGGCGGCGGCGCCGATGGAGTACATCATGCGGTTGTCCAGGTTATAATCACTGGCCGCTTTCACCGCCGAGCCGAGGGCAATACCCAGGTCTATACCCTGGAAAAGGCACATCGGACCCCGGGCATCGCCGGTGTCTATCTTTTTGCCCTTGAGCATTGCCTGGCAGTTGTGGCCGCAGGCGCCGCAGTTAAGGGGCAGTTCGGGCTTTTTGGGCTCACCGGTAACGCCAATCAGCAGTACCACCGCGGACTTTCTGACGTCTTCCGCGTTTCTCTGAAAGAACTGGAGCCGGTCCGGGTCTTCCCGGTATTTTTCTTCCATTACTTGGGCCAGTCTCTCCAGTTCGTCGTCGCCGTGTAAGATGAGCGTCTTTATCGAGTCCAATCCCCGGCCTTTGGGGGCGGTCCGGGCGCTGACCGCCATCAATCTGGCGGCCTCCAGCACCGCTTCTCTTTCCGCTTCCGCTGAATTTATCCGCGCCATAAAGCGTCTCCTTTATCTTCTCTGAATAGCGCTAGACGGTTATCTCGTTTATCGCCTTGATGAGATTGTTCTCATCGGGCATCCAGAAGTCCTCCAGGATGATGCCGTAGGGGACGGGGGTATCCGGGGCGTTGACTCTCTTTATCGGGGCATCGAGATAGTCGAATCCTTCGTCCGCCACAATGGCGGCCACCTGGCCGGCAAAGCTCCCCGTCGCGCATTCTTCGGTAAAGACCACCAGCCGGCCGGTCTTTTTGACCGAGTTGAGGACCGTCTGCTTGTCAAAGGGCACTATGGTCCGCGGGTCAACAATCTCCAGGCTGAGACCTTTTTCCTGCTGGAGTTTTTCGGCGGCGTTGAGCGCTCGCTGCACCATGGCGGCGGTGGCCACCACGGTGACATCGCTGCCTTCTCTTTTAATTTCGGCCTGCCCGAAAGGTATGGTATATTCTCCATCGGGCACCTCGCTCTTGAGTCCGCCCCACATTAACAGCTTGTGCTCCAGGAAGAGCACCGGATTGTCATCCCGGATGGCCGTCTTCAGCAGGCCCTTGGCGTCATGGGCGTTTGAGGGCAGGACAATTTTCAGACCGGGCATGCACATAAACATTCCTTCCAGGCTCTGGGAGTGCTGGGCGGCGGTCCGCCGGCCAGCGCCGCTGAGCGCGTCCATGGTCAGGGGCACTTTTATCTTGCCCCCGAACATATATCTCATTTTGGTCATCTGGTTTAAGACCTCGTCCCAGGCTATCCCCATAAAATCACAGAATCTCATCCGGGCAATCGGCCTCAGCCCGGTAATGGCGGTGCCGATGGCCGCGCCGAGGATGGCCGCCTCGGAGAGTGGCGTATCCCGGACTTTCTCCGGACCGTATTTGTCGTACAGGCCGCCGATTTCGCCCATCAGGCCCCCCATTTTCCCCACGTCTTCACCGATGATAAATACCGCCGGGTCTCTCTCCATTTCTTCGGCGATAGCTTCACCCAGCGCCTGGCGAAAGTTTATCTCTCTCATTCTTTACCTCCTAGGCGTAGACATTGTCCAGGGTTTCTTCTGGTTTGGGAAACGGGCTTTCCTTGGCGAACTGCACCGCTTTGGCTACTTCCTCAAGTGCTTCCTTATCAATCTCTTCGGCCTGCTTTTCGGTCAGCATTTTCATTTTGATGAGCTGTTCCTGGAAAATATTGAGTGGGTCTCTGGCCAGCCACTTTTCAATTTCTTCCTGGGGCCGGTAGGTACCGGCGTCCCCTTCAAAGTGGCCGCGGTAGCGGTAGGTCTTGGCCTCAATGAGGGTGGGGCCGGCACCTTTCCTGGCCCGGGTCACCGCCTCGCCAACCGCCTCGTAGACCGCCATCACGTCCTGTCCGTCAACGACGACGCCGGGAATACCGTAAGCCACGCCTCTATCGGCGACGTCCTGTATGGCCAGGGAGGTGCTCGTCGGCACCGAGACGGCCCACAGGTTATTTTCACAGACAAAAATCACCGGGAGCTTCCAGACCGAGGCCAGGTTGATGCCCTCGTGGAATCTCCCGATGTTGGAAGCGCCGTCGCCGAAGAAGCAGATGGTTACCTGGTCGGTGCCTCTCATCCGGGCGGAAAGGCCGGCCCCGGTGGCAATGGGTATTCCGGAGCCCACAATCCCGGCGGCCCCCAGCATGCCGATGTCCAGGTCGGCGATGTGCATGGAGCCGCCCTTGCCCAGGCAGTAGCCGGTTTTCTTGGCAAACAGCTCCGCCATCATCAGGTTCATTTTGCCACCTTTGGCGATTAAGTGCCCGTGTCCGCGGTGGGTGCTCATGATGTAGTCATCTTTCCTCAGGTGGGCAATCGCCCCGGTGGCCACCGCCTCTTCACCGATGTAGACGTGAACGCTGCCGGGGATGTTCCCGGCGGCAAACTCCTCGGAGACCCTTTCTTCAAAGCGCCTGATGCGCACTATTGTCCGGTACAGGTCTAATAATTTTTCTTTGGCGACTGTCATAATATTTTGCCTCCAATCTTGATGGTGTTACCCGGCTTCACCGAAGCGGCACGATGGTCCCGGGTGGACTAGTTTACCTTCCGGGCGGCCTCCTCCAGCATCTTGTCCGCGGCTTCTCTGGCCGTCATCCCGACGGTAATGCCGAGCTTCCTGGCCAGTTCATTGGCGGCGGAAATCTTACCCTGCTCGTAGGTGCTGGTGCCGTTCCCGATTTTGGCGGACATGCTGGATACCGCCGCCGCCGGAATGCCGTGTTCTTCCAGGATTTTCATACCGGCAATGCCGGCATCATTTTTCCCGATACCGGCATCATTACCGATTGTGCCTTTAATATTATTGTGGCTCAGGTGTTCACCACAGTTTTGGCCGCTGTGTGAGCCGCTCATTATCACGTCGTTCACATTTCCTTCATGCACGTCGGAAGTGGTGTCCACGATGATGAGCCTGGCCCTCCCCGATTCTTTAACGATTTTTTGCGCTCCCTCTGACATTTACCCCGGCACCTCTCTAAAAAATTTACTATCACTCAAGACATATTTTGTCTTAAGCGCTTTCAAACATCCGGTCCGCGGCTTCTCTGGCCGTCATCCCCACGGTAATGCCGAGCTTCCCGGCAGTTTCATTGACTACCGATATCTCGCCATCGGCATAGGTACTCGTCCCGACGCCGATTTCGGCGGACATGCTGGATACCGCCGCGGCAGGGATGCCGTGTTCTTCCAGCAGTTTCAAGCTGGCAATACCGGCGTCCTCCAGCCCCTTGCCGGCGTCATTGCCAATCATGCCCCGGACACCGGCGGCAATCATCATCTGGCCGACATTCAAGCCGCAGTGAGAGCCATCAACCACCACGTCATTTTTGTTTTCCCCGGTCAGCGATGTGGCCGAGTCGGCGATAATAATCCGGGACTTAGCAGACTGCTTCACTATTTTGTGGACTTCGTGAATCAATTTTTTTTCACTCCCCCTTCTGCGGGTTTCACCATATTTTACTACTTTTATTCTCATGCTGGGTAGCCAGAGGTTTATCTGAGGAAAGGCAGGGGGCGGAGTAGTTACGATAGCTAAGCATGCAAAGAAGAATGCTCCACTCAGCAGCATTCCGGCTCATCTTACCTTTAGTTTTCCCGGTTTGTCAAGATTTCCGGCTGCCCTGTGGCAGCTACCAGCCGGAACCGGTGAGACACCGCACCAGGTCAAACGAAACAGAGTAGCCGCTTTGGATTTCCCACGGTAATCGTATTTATCTGTTCGTCGGTCATACCTTTCATCCGCATCATGGGTATGACGTAGTTGGAAATATGGTCGTAACCAGTGCCACCGTAACGGGCGCGCTGGTTCCTGTGGCAGACATCGTGAGAGATGAGAATCTGGTTGAGGTATCCCTCTTCAATGAGTTGCCTGATTTCGCGGATGCGCTGCGTGTCACTCGGCACATCGACTTCGGGGTCCCGGTAGAGG
>DAOWCR010000127.1 GCA_030639445.1 Dehalococcoidales bacterium | reverse complement strand
CCTGGTGAAAATGAGCCGGATTTACGGCCGGAGTACTGCCAGTATAAAGATGAGGGCTGCCAGCTGGACTTCAGCCCCGGCTACCGCACCACCGCCGGCAACGAGGTGAGTTCCGGCCAGACCTTTAGCCTGGAAGCGTGCGAGCATACCAGTTCGGGCGGCCGGGCCAGTCTCATGCTTCACGCCCGGGACGGCCGGGGAGAAATCGCCGTGTGGCAGGCCAGGCACCAGTTCCGCTGGAATAAAGACGCTGACCAGATGAGCGTGAAAGATATCCTGGCCTTTGTGCTGGCCAGAGCGGGCATGAAGCTGGAGGTTAAGTCCCAGTCGTCGGTCATCACCGGCTTCTATCCTGACTTCACTTTTGGTCCCAGTGTTCCCGGTGAAGCGGTCATCCAGAAGCTGCTTTCTTTCGTCCCCGACGTTCTTTTCGTTGAGGGCAGTAAGGCTTATATTGTCAATCCCCAGTCCTCGGATAGCTCGGTTTACAGCTATGGCGGGGAGCACCAGGTTCTGGACGGCCGATACCGGCAGGGGGCCTGGACACTTAACCGGGTACAGGTGGAAGGGTATGATACCGGCAGTGACGAAATCATTGTCGTGGATAGTTTTGCGTGGGTTGAGATAGGCCGGCTCGGCGACCGGCTGAAACAGCTTGAGGACCGGAATATAGATACCGTGGCCAAAGCCCAGCAGAGAGGGCAGGCCTATCTGAGGCAGGCGGCCATAGAATCGGCCGGCGGCACGCTGCTGGTCCCGGTGAACTGCGGCCAGCAGTTATACGATGTGATTGATGTCACCGATAGCCGGGCTGGACTTACCGCCGAGAAGAAGAGGGTGCTCCGGCTGGCCCTGGTCTACCGTCCTCATCACGGAGAATACCGTCAGCAGTTGTGGTTGGGCGCGGTATAGAGGTTCTTTACTCGTCTTAAAGAGGAGAGTTCGAGAGAGGCTTCGCCTCTCTTACGTAACTATTCCCCCTTCCCCTTATTAAGGGGAAGGGGGATAAAGGGGGGTGGGGTTAAAATCTCTAAAGGAGGCAATTCAAATGAGGCTGACAAAAGGAGTGCTGAAGAGTTTTAATTCCAGTAACTACACGGCTACCGTCAGGCTGGCTGGCAGCTATAAAGTTTATCTGGAAGATGTCGCCGTGGCGCGGAACCTGCCCATCGCCGAGATGGTCACCGGCCGGAAAGTGGCGGTTATCTTCTTTGACGAGCATAACCCCAAAGAAGCAGTGGTAGTGGCAGTATATACCTAGAATGCCCACATAAGGCGGAGGGTTTATGGCCGGCGGTTTCCGTATGTCGCTTCCGGTCAGGTCGGGGATGAGTCTTTAGTCACGGCGGTGCCTCTGGAGATACTCTTCAGCATGGTGAGGATGCCGATGACGGCACGCTGTACTTCCACGGGCTCTTCGGCTAATAATTTAGCCACGTAGGGGTCCAGGCGGTGGCCGCTATAACCGGCCTGGCTCTTTTCCGCTATGCTCGGAGTCTGCGGAGAGAGGAAGCCGGCCAGCGTAAACAGCTCGTCCTCATCAAAGCCCAGAGGTTTGGCAATACGGCGCAGGACGTGTGCCGAGGGGAAGCGCTCGCCCCTTTCAATTCGCCCCAGGTGTGACGGGGATACCCTGGAAGTGGCTGCCAGTTCCTGTAATGTCAGCGATACGGTAATTCTTTGCCGCTTGAGTATTTTACCCAGGTCACTGATACCTAGCGCCATATTTCTACTCCTTAAACTTTTTTTATTTTAATTCGCCAAATGGCAAAAGTCAATACGGCACCGGCCAGCCTGTTATAGCCAGTTGTCCATATCTCTGTTATGATTTTAGATAATAGAAATTAATTACCCGTAAAAATAGTGTTGCGATTTTATTAAAATTTGCGGGCAGCCGGTTACCCTCTTTTCTTGACAGGATAGTTGTTACTGACTAAAATGGGTTTGGTATAATATTTTTTATTATGCCGGTTCTTTTAACCTGAAAAGGTCTTGGGACGGGGCATGTTTTTGGAAGGAGGCTGATGCAATGTGGCTGAGGTAGTCGCTGGCGAGCATGAGAATTTTGAGAGTTTGCTCAAACGGTTTAACAAGAAGGTTCAGCAGACCGGAATTCTGTCGGAGTTACGCCGTCGGGAACACTACGAGAAACCCAGCGTTCGGCGCAAGCGGAAAAGGGCCGCCAAAAGGCGCAGTGTCGCCCGGGCGATGAGAAGATAGAGAAGAGAGTCAGTGTTTCTCAGTTTGATGGTTGGGGAATATGGCGTTAATAAAGTGCGATATATATGGGTGAAATAAACTTAAAACAAAAACTGGCCGACGACCTGAAACAGGCAATGAGAAGCGGAGATACGGTAAAACGTTCCGCTATTCGTCTGGTGATGGCGGCCATCAGCAATGCGGAAATTGCCCGGCGCGGGGCTTTGGAGGATGCTGATATCCTCGGCATTCTGGCTAAAGAGGCCCGGCTGCGCCAGGAAAGTATCGAGGCGTTTAAACAGGGAGACCGCCCGGACCTGGTGGCCCAGGAAGAGGCCGAGTTGGCGGTCCTGCAGGAATATCTGCCCCAGCAGATGACCCGGGAAGAGATTGTGGCGGCCGCCCGCCGGGTTATCACTGAAGTGGGCGCCCAGGGGCCTGACGATAAGGGAAAGGTCATGCCGAAGCTTATTGCTCAGCTGAAAGGCAGAGCGGATGGGCGAGAGATAAATGCCGTGGTCAGCGAGTTGCTT
>DAOWCR010000147.1 GCA_030639445.1 Dehalococcoidales bacterium | reverse complement strand
GGTCGTCGGCCAGCTTCTCGTAGTCGATGTGGGGCACTTCAACGAAGATATCGACCCGGTCAATAAACGGCCCGCTGATGCGCCGCTGGTAGCGGGAGACCAGTCCGGGAGAGCAGGTGCACCGCCGGAAGGGGTCGCCGTAATAGCCGCAGGGACAGGGGTTCATGGCGCCCACCAGCATGAAGTTGGACGGGAAGGTTACCCTCCCCTGCGCCCGGCTGATGGTCACCATCTTGTCTTCCAGGGGCTGGCGCAGTACCTCGAGCAGTGAGTGCCCGAACTCGGGAAGCTCATCAAGGAAAAGGACGCCCCGGTGGCTGAGGCTTATCTCACCCGGCTTCGGCCAGTGCCCGCCGCCGACCAGCCCGGCATTGGAAATGGTGTAATGGGGGGAGCGGAAGGGCCGCTGCCTGACCAGTGGCGTGCCCGGGGGCAGCAGGCCGCTGACACTATAAATCTTGGTAACCTCCAGGGCTTCCCCGATGGTCATCGGCGGCAGTATGGCGGGCAGTGAGCGCGCCAGCATGGTCTTGCCGCTGCCCGGCGGGCCGTTCATGATGATATTATGCCCCCCGGCGGCGGCCACCTCCAGAGCCCGCTTGGCGTGTTCCTGCCCTTTGATATAGGCTAAATCATCACCTGGCGCGGCAGGCGAAGCGTCCTCCCGGACCTTATCCGGTTTATACTCCGGGATGGGTACGTCTCCCCGGAGATAGCCGACCAGCTGGGTCAGCGAGGTAACGGGGATGATTTTAGCGCCTTCAATCAAGGACGCCTCCCCGGCATCCATTTCCGGCACAATAACGTTGCCTATCTTTTCCTCACTGGCCAGGGCCACCATGGGCAGGATGCCGTGGGTATGGCGCAGGCTGCCGTCCAGGGACAGCTCACCGAGAAAGAGGGTCTGAGAACCATCAGCGCTCAGCTGCTCGGAACTGAGCAGGATACCGACGGCAATCGGCAAGTCGTAAGACGGGCCCGCTTTCTTGAGGTCGGCCGGTGCCAGGTTGACCACGATGCGTTTCATCGGGAAGGTATAGCCCGAGTTCCGTATGGCGGCGCGGACTCTCTCCCTGGCTTCCTGGACGGCGGCATCCGGCAGGCCGACAATGGTCATCGCCGGCAGTCCGCTGGAGATATCCACCTCGACGTCAACTAGGTGGCCTTCCAGCCCGACCACGGCGGCGGTTTTTACCTTGGCTAACATTAAGTGCCTTCCCTTTCAGTCTCTCATTGTAACGTAAGTAGTCCTGAGACGCAAAGAGGGATGTAGGTACAATAAGCAAAACACACGGTGAAGTCTTACTTATGCTTAAAGATAGTCTCTACTAGGAGAAACATACTTGGACATGCAGAATATGGTTACTACTTAGGCTGTAAGCTTTTCAGTGACCGTTGGACATTGTTTCGCTTAAGTCCTCGAAGTAATCCCCCCCTACCCGAAGTTTCTGAAGGTGGCTATAGCGAGGTATGGTAAATAGTCGGAATTGCCCTTCTTTGTCTCGGATGGACAGTATGTCCTTCAATCTATTTTGGTAAAAAGAAATCTCGCTCGAATAGCAAACTTTCAGGATTAATGCCATTTGTTCGTCCTTCAGTGCATACTTGCATAGTGCATCTAAAAGATTCAATGAACTGATTTCGTCTTCAAGTAGACCATGCTCTATAGCATAAAAAGGCTCCGCCTGTTGCACCCTTGTTTGCAGATAATCTAAACTACTCGTTTTGTCCCCGACCTCTTTGGAAATTTTAGGATTAGCTCTTACCTTTTCCTTGATTATTCCCCATCTCCGTCTTCGCTCAGCCATAAGATTGCCGTAAAAGTCAAACAATCTAAGAAAAGTGCC
>DAOWCR010000076.1 GCA_030639445.1 Dehalococcoidales bacterium | reverse complement strand
TTGCATGCCGAGGTCAGCCGGCGAGGTAAAATTCACTCCCGGAGCCGACTCCAATTGCCGGCGGATGTCCTCGGCGGTAAACCGCATCGGCATGACGCAGGACTTATACCACGGGCATTCCTTGCACTGTACTATGCCGTAGGCTTCATTCAAAACATCTTCCATCTCTCGCTCCCTTGATATTATGTCAACCAGAGATTAACCCCACGCAACAACCCGACACTCCCCTAATGCTAACCAATTCAACCTGAAATATCAAGTGACCAGCCTCGCCAGTGCCTTGACAGCCGACGAGCGTGGGTGTAAGATAGCCTCAACGCATATCAGTAACCCCGCCATAATCCGCCAATATTCACGCCCCAGAATATGAGCCTAACTAAAGAAGCTAAAGGAGAAGACCGAAATGGCTAAATCAGAAGAACAGATTAAGGCAATCGCGGAACATACTTACGGCACCTGGAAAGCGCAGAAAGGGTGGAAGAAACCGACATATATCAAGGACGCGGCAGGCGTCTATATGTATGACACCAACGACAAGCGCTATCTCGATTTCTCGTCCCAGTTAATGTGCACCAATCTCGGCCATAAAAACCAGGCTATAATCGAGGCCATCGTCAAGCAGGCCGAGAAGCTACCTTACGTCGCTCCGGTATTCGCCCAGGAAGCCCTGGAGAGCGCCACCGAAGCCCTGCTCACGGTCATGCCGGCCGGCCTGGATAAATTTTTCTTCTCCACCTCCGGGACCGAGGCGAACGAAGCCGCCCTGATGATAGTGAGGCAGTATATGTCGCCCAGCTATAAGATAATTTCCCGGTATCATTCCTATCACGGCGCCACCGTGGCCGGCATGTCATTTACCGGTGACCCGCGGCGCTGGTTCGCCGAGCGGGCCAGGTTCACCCTGGAAGGTGTCTGCTTTGCCCCGGACGCCTACTGCTACCGTTGTCCCTTCGGGCTGAATTATCCCGGCTGTAATATCCAGTGCGCCGAATACGTGGACTACATGATCAAAGAAGAAGGAAACGTGGCGGCGATGCTCGTTGAGCCGGTACCCGGCACCAACGGCCGAATGGTGCCACCGCCGGAATATTTTCCGCGACTGAGGAAAATCTGCGACGAAAACGGCGTATTGCTGATTACAGATGAGGTGATGAGCGGCTGGCACCGCACCGGACCGGTATGGGCCGTGCAGAACTGGAATGTCGTCCCCGATATCATAACCACCGCCAAAGGATGCACCAACGCCTATACCCCGGTGGGACTTACCGTCACCTCGAGAAAAATTGCGGACTATTTTGAAGAAGAGCCCCTGATTCACGGGCACACCTATGCCTTCCACCCGCTGGCCCTGGCCGCCGTCGCACCATCGGTGGCCGAATTCAAGAAGCTCATGGCCACCGGGCTTCCCCAGAAAGTCAGTCCATACCTGGCCCGGAGACTGTATGAACTGGAAGACCGCCACGAATGTATCGGGGATGCCAGAGGCATCGGGCACTTCTGGGCCCTGGAGATAGTGAAGAATAGAAAGACCAAAGAGCGGTTTAACACCAAGGCGGACAAGTTCCGCAAAGCCCTGATGACGGACGGCATCGCCGCCGAGGCGATGAAACTCGGGTTATATATGCAGGCCTGGTATGACACCCTGATTATTGCCCCACCCCTGATTATCACCGAAGCCCAGGTGGACGAGGGCATAGAAATTCTGGACAGGGCGCTGGCCATCGCCGACCAGGAGGTAGTCCACACCGACACTCCGGGGGCAAGGAGCAGCGAAGCGTTCGGCCAAGGGAAATAGCCGGCAAGCTCAAGAGTAACGGTCAACTCCAGTATTTTAATAAGGCCCGCCCGGCACCGTTGAGACCGGTTACGGGATGACCTTGTCCAGCCGCGTGGTTATTTCCGATTTACTGGAAAAAGAGCCGATTTTAAAGTCCTGAATGACCCCGTCTTTGTCAATGAAAAAAGTGGTCGGAATACCACGGATGTTATACTGCCGGGCTACCTTCTGACTGGTATCAAGTACCGTGAGAAAGGAAAGATTTAAGCTTTCCATAAACTCTTCTACTTCGGATTGACTCTCCCCGATGTTGACCGCCAGTATGACCAGTCCCTCACCTGACCTTTCTTCGTGCACCTGTTGGAGAAACGGCATTTCCGCCCGGCAAGGACCACACCAGGTCGCCCAGAAATTGAGCAGCACCACCTTGCCCCGGAAATCACTGAGCGACACCATCTGCCCGTCAAGACCCGGCAGTTGAAAATCGGGGGCCAGCTTACCCACCTCAGTGCCCTCCGCCGATGCCGAAGGTGCCGAACTTGCGCAGCCGGCCATTATCAGTCCTGAGGCCAGTAGCAGGGCCATTATGGCTAGCAGTATCGTTTTAAGCCGTCCGTCCATAGTTACCTCCAGAATAGCATTTCACTCGGCCAGTGACGAAAACCAGGTAATTTTGTTCGTCAGGACAAGTATACCCATCGTGATGAGCAGTAAGCTGCTGATAATATAAACCAGTCTGGAATAGCGGTGGATACGCCTGAGGAGCGGCGCCAGCGAATCGAAGGCCGCCCCGATAATTAAAAAAGGAAGTCCCAGTCCCAGAGAATAGACCGCCAGCAAGCCCGCCCCGTGCCAGGCGGTTCCGGTGTTCAGGGCCAGTGCCAGGATACCCCCCAGTATAGGACCGACGCAGGCCGTCCAGGCCAGGGTAAAAGCGGCGCCGATAACGAATGAGCGCAGGTAACCGGTGGTATTGCCCAGAGAAGGGCTGAGGCGTCTCTCGAAATTCAACCACGGCACTTTCTGCGCCGCCAGCAGAAAAATGCCAAAGGCTATCAGCAGGCCGCCCGATATTCTACTCAGCAGGGCCGAACTGGGATTGATGGCATATCCCGTCAGCCCGGCAATCGCCCCCAGAGTCGTGAAAATCAGGGAAAAACCGGTGACGAAACTGAGCGAATGGAAAAATACGGGCACGCGGATTCCCGCCGCCTTACCCGCAAATATTTCCGGCCCGACCAGGCTGGCCAGATATACCGGCACCAGGGGCACCACGCAGGGCGACAGGAAGGACAGCAGTCCGGCGCTAAAGGCCACGATGAGCGATATATTTTCCACCTTTATAAATGCTAATTAATCCGAGAAGAAATATCAAGTTCCCCGCGATTGCTTACGCTCTGAGGAACCACATCCTCCTTCAGGTTTTATCAGGTGACCCCATCCCCCCTTTAAGCCTTATTTGGGAACCCCATCCCCCTTTATCCCCCTTCCCCTTGATAAGGGGAAGGGGGAATGAGTATATAAGAGAGGCTCCGCCTCTCTTTGACTCTCCTTGTGCTGAGTTAATAATGTAATAATGTCAGGTGCTTTAGCCCTCTGCACTCTGAGTTTAATAAGTCGGGGTGTTTAAGAGGGGCGTCAGCCCCTCTTTTCAAAACCTTCCCCCTCTCCTTAATACAAGGAGAGGGGGACAAAGGGGGTGAGGTCACCATATATACATATATAAGGGGAATGAGGTGAGGTTAATAAATAATTTCCAATTAGCTCATAGACAAGTCGGCCACTGTGCCTTATAATTTGGCTAACATACCAATCATAATAAAGGGAGGAAAGCCATTAAACCCCTGAGCTATACCCAGATTTCCCTGTACCAGGCCTGCCCCCTGAGCTACAAGCTACAGTACATTGACGGCCTGGAGACGAAGGAGAAATGGTATTTCAGTTTCGGCCTGACATTACACCACTGCGCCGAACACTTTTTTAAGGTCAAGGTGCCACCGCCGCCCTCGCTGGAAGAGCTTTTACGGTTTTACGAGCAGAAATGGCTGCCCATGGGCTACGAATCAGCCGAAGAAGAAGCCAGCTACAAGGCCTACGGCAGAGAGATTCTGGCCAAGTTCTGGGAAATTCACCAGGCTGATTTCCGCATGCCGCTGGCCGTGGAAAGAATGTTTTACATTGATATCGACGGGATAAAACTGAGAGGTTACATCGATAGGGTGGACAAGCTGGACAGCGGCGGTCTGTCCATAGTCGACTATAAAACCAGCAAAGAGCTATTCACCACCGATGATTTGGCCAGAGACCTCCAGCTGACCCTGTACCAGATGGCCTCAGAGCAGCTCTGGCAGCTCCCGGTGGAGAGACTTACCCTCTACCACCTGAGGTCAAATACCCCCTGCAGCTGCGGGCCACGGGACAAAAAACGATTGGCCCAGGCCGAGCAACTGGTGCTGGAAGTGGCCGAAAATATCGCCGCCCAGAAGTTCCCCGCCACCGAGCACCAGTACTGCCCCTGTGATTTTCCCGAGCACTGTCCTTACTACCGCCAGCAATACGCGGCCGCCGCACCGGAATCACCCCGGCAGGCAACCCTGCCCGGCATGGCGATAGCTGACGCCGTGGAGCAATATGTCTCCCTTCAGGAACAGATAAAAGAGCTCCAGCTGGAGCTCGATGAGTTGAAAGAGATGATAATCGACTACTGCCAGGCGGAAGACTTAAACCGCGTTTTCGGCAAAAAGCACGCCATCACCTACAAACTCGTGGAGATGACGGGCTTCAGCGAGGAAGAAGTCAGAGCGCTGCTGGAACCGGCCGGCTTATGGGAACGGCTATTGAGCTTTGACCCATCACGGCTGAAACAGCTCATCACCGATGAGGAAATCGCCGCAGACATCAGGAAGAAGCTGGCAACGTTACGGCAGGTCATTTCTACCTCGCCCCGGCTGTGGGTCAAAAAGCTGGAGGAAGAACCCTAGCCTGCCGGCACCGTCCCGGCGTAAGCGAGTGCCCCAACACAACCAAAGGAGAATAGCATGTCCATCAATAGCCAGGACCGGGAGAAAAAGCTCCATCTCTGTGGCTGGATTCTCTTTTTAATCTGCGCCGTTTTTTTCATCGCCTCGGGTATCTCGAACGGTGACCGCCTGAGCCTCGCCGGCAGCTTCATCTTCCTCGCCGGCTGCGTGGTCTTCATCATTCCTCTGATAGCAAAAAGAAAACGAGGTAAAGACAGCTAAGGTTTCGCCCCTCACTATGTTATACTTTAGAGAGAGACCGCGACTAAAAGAGCGCTAGATGGCAGACCTCGACGCAGTAAAGAAAAGAATCGGGCAGCTGAGGGCGGAAATCAACCATCATAACTACCGGTATTACGTGCGGGACAGCCCTGAAATCAGTGATACCGAATATGATGGGTTAATGCGGGAACTGAAGCATCTGGAAGAGCAGCACCCGCAATTCCTGACCCCGGACTCCCCCACGCAGAGGGTCGGCGCCGCCCCGGTGGAGGCCTTCGGCGTAATCGAGCACCCGCGGCCTCTGCTCTCTCTGGGCAACGTTTTCTCCGAGGAAGCGCTGCTGGCCTGGCACGCCCGAACGGCCAAGTTGCTGGGCGGGGCGCAGTTTAACTTTGTCGGGGAGCACAAGATTGACGGACTGGCCGTGGCCCTGACCTATGTCAACGGGCAGCTGACTACCGGGGCCACCCGCGGCGACGGCCTCCGCGGCGAGGACATTACCCAGAACCTGAGGACCATCAGGAGTATCCCCCTCTCCGTATCCGGAGAAGCACCGCCCCGTTTTGAAGTGCGGGGGGAAGTCTTCCTGCCCAAAGCCGGTTTCACTAAATTAAACCAGGAACGGGCCGCCGCAGGGCAGCCGCTGTTCGCCAATCCGAGAAATGCCGCCGCCGGCTCGGTACGCCAGCTTGACCCCCACATCACCGCCCGGCGCCCGCTGGACATTTATATCTACATGCTGGGTTATGCCGAGGGTAAGACGACGCCGGCAACCCACTGGGAGACGATGGAATATCTGAAGTCCCTCGGCTTCAAGGTCAACCCGAACAACCGCCGGCTCACCGGCATCGAGCAGGTGGCAAAATATTATAAAACGTGGCAGGAAAAGCGAGAAAGCCTCCAGTACGAGGCCGATGGCATCGTGGTCAAGGTAAACCAGCTCGACCTGCAGGAGAGTTTGGGGGATATCGGCCGCGAGCCGCGCTGGGCGATAGCCTACAAGTTCCCCGCCGTCCAGGGCACCACCCGACTTCTCAAGATTGGCATCAGCGTCGGCCGGACGGGCACCCTAAACCCTTACGCCATCCTGGAGCCGGTCTCGGTGGGTGGGGTCACCATCCGGCAGGCCGCCCTGCACAATGAGGACGACATCCGGCGCAAGGACATCCGCATCGGTGATACCGTAATCGTCCAGCGGGCGGGGGAAGTGATACCGGAAGTCGTCGGCCCGGTGAAAAGCCAGCGCAGCGGCCAGGAAAAAGAATTCAGCCTCCTGGAAAAGTTACCCAAAAATGAGAAGGGTCACCCTGCCTGTCCCGAATGCGGCGCCGAAGTGGTCAAGCCGGAAGGTGAGGTAATGTATTACTGCG
>DAOWCR010000029.1 GCA_030639445.1 Dehalococcoidales bacterium | reverse complement strand
GTCTGCAACGCCATTGAGAAGGCGGCGGCCGAAGTGGAAAAACAGTTCCTCTAAATAGTGGCCGTTCCTTCACTATTAACGAGAATAGAGTGTTGACCGGCCGCCAGCGCCTTTGCTAACATTGGCCTATGAAAGGATATGAAAGGAGAATCAAATGTCAGACGAGTCTATTCACCAGCGGTTAAGCGCGGCCATTATCGCCGGGGAGAAAGACAAGCTATCCGCCGCCATTGAAGATGCCCTCAAGGGAGGCACACCGCCCGCCGATATTATTGAGAAAGGCATGTCCCCGGGCATGAAGGACGTCGGGGAAAAGTTCGCCCGGTATGAAATCTACCTGCCGGAGATGCTGCTGGCGGCGGAAGCCTGGGAAACTGCGATGAAAATCCTGGAACCCAAGTTCCTGGAAGCCGGCACCGAACGTAAGAAGACGGGACGCGTCGTCCTCGGCACGGTCAAGGGTGATGTCCACTCCATCGGCAAGAACATTGTCGGGGCTATGCTGAAAATGAGCGGCTTCGAAGTCTTTGACCTGGGCATCGATATCGCCGCTTCGGCCTTCGTCACCAAAGCGGAGGAGACCGGGGCGGACATCATTGCCGCCTCGGCCCTGATGAGCACCACCATGCCGCAGCAAAAGAGCATCATCGAGCATCTTGAGGCGCGGGGAGAGCGCGGCAAGTATCACGTCCTTATCGGCGGAGGCTCTACCAGCCAGGAGTGGGCGGACAGCATTGGCGCTGATGGGTACGGGAGGACGGCCGGGGATGCGGTGACTCTGGCGTTAAAGGCAGTAGCCAAGTAACCAGGAGGCAGTTAACGGTGATAAGTTTTGCCACGGTGGTGGAAAGAGCCCTTAATGGGCCAATCTGCACGGAGCGGGATTTTGAGCTCGATATTTTCGTGCCGAACCTGCGCAAAGTAGTGGAGAAATACGGCATTAAATATGACCCGCAGCACCCGGTGCCGGCCGATGACGACCTGGCCGATAGGGTGTGGGCGGCGGGCCTGGAGTTCCTGGGCGAGACGGGAGTTTACTGCCTGGACACGGAGCGGCGGATTCTATTCACCAAGGAGGAGATAGCGGGCGCCCTGGAGACGGGACCCCGTGGCACTGTGTTTGGTGAAGGCAGAGACGCCAAAAAGATGCCCCGGCGCTCACCCGAAGACAAGACGCCGCCCTGGTGCTCCGTTGGCCCCACCTCCTCTCCGGTCTCCAGTGAGTTATTTTATGTCAACCTGGTGCAGGCCCATGCCGAGAACCCCCTGGGCGACTCTATTACCATACCCTGCTTGACCACGGTAAACGGCCAGCCGATTGTCGGGGGCAGTCCCCTGGGAATTGAAGGCGCCATCAGAGCCGTGCTGCTGACCCGCGAGGGTATGCGCCGGGCCGGACGCCCGGGGATGCCCATCGTCAACGGCGTCACCACGGCGGCCCAGGCCCAGGAGCATATTGCCGCCCACCGCTTCGGCATCCGAAATACCGACGCCCTGGAAATCGGGACGGTCCACGAGATGAAGATTGACTTTGACTCGCTGAACAAGATTGCCTATTCCCTCGCCGCCGGCAGCTTAATCTTCGCCGAAAACGGGGTCATCCTGGGCGGTCTCGCCGGCGGGCCGGCGGGCACGGCGGTGGTCACCGCCGCCTATAACCCGGTAGACCTGCTCCTCCTGCGGGGGGCCGTCCAGCATCCGTTCCCGACTCATTTTGACCTGGGTGTTACCTCCGCCCGGGACACCATCTGGGCACGGAGTCTGGCTAACCAGGCAGTGACGCGTAACAGCTCCCTGCCGGTGGTCAACGTCGGCTACTCGGCGGCCGGGCCAATGACCAGGATGCTCCTGTATGAGCACAGCGCCTGGGTGATTGGTTCTGTGGTCTCCGGTGGCTCAGTCGAGGTCGGGGCTTCGGCCAGAGGCACCGCCCTGGACTACACCAGCCCGATGGACCCCCTCTTCGCCAGTGAAGTAGCGCATGCCGTGGCGGGTATGCGCCGCCAGGAAGCCAATGGCATCGTCAATGCCCTGCTGGAGAAGTACGAGGCCCAGCTGCGCGACCCGCCGACCGGCCAGAAATATCAGGAATGCTATGATGCGGTCAGCGGGAAGCCCAAACCGGAATTCATTGAGCTTTACCGTGAAGTCAGACGGGAGATGGCTGACCGGTTTGGCCTGCAGTTCAAGCACGCTTCCCCTTACCTCTGATGAGGACTTGATTCTCATTGGTCACCGAAATCGAATAAACCGATAAGGAGACCGGTTATGGAAGGCAGCGGCAGAACTATCAGTAAAGTCGGCATCACCGGAGCCGCCGGGCATATCGGCACCACTCTGACCAAAGGGCTCCCCGACCGGTACGCCCTGACCCTGTTTGACAAGAGTGAAATCGAGCCGGATGCCGCCCGCAAGTCTAAATCGGTTAAGGTGGATTTTTCCAGAGAAGAGGAAGTCAAAGGCATATTTCAAGGACTGGACGCGGTCATTCATCTGGCGGCCGACCCCCTTACCGAAGCTCCCTGGGAAAGCGTCCTGACCAATAACATAATTGCCACGTACCATGTTCTGGAAGAGGCCCGGCGCGCCGGCGTTATCAAAATTGTCTCCGCCAGCACCAATCACGTGCAGCATGGCTATGCGGGCAAAACGCCGATGACATTAGACCGGCTCTATGTCGAGAAGATGGGACATATCCGGCTTGACGACCCTCCGGCGCCTGACTCGCTCTACGGCGTTTCCAAGCTCTTTGCCGAAAATTTAGGCCGGTACTACGCGTGGCAATTCGGTATCCAGTTTATCGCCTTACGCATCGGGACAACGTTTTCGGAAGATGACCCGTCAATCTGGAGAGGGACAGACCGTGAAGACCACGTTCGCGCTCTATTTTTAAGCAAAAGGGACTGCGTGGCGGCGTTTACCAGGGCCCTTGCAGTGGACACGGGTTACCTGCTGGCTTACGCCGTAAGCAATAATGACCGGTGTATTTTTGACCTGACCGAAACGAGAGAAAAACTGGGTTTCAATCCCAGGGATAATGCCGAAACGTATTTCTGAGAAAAGCGCACTGTGCATTGCAGAGACTTTAAGGAGGTTAATATGACGGTAACTGAAAAAGTCGCCAGGTTTGTCGTCGATACGCACTACAATGACCTTCCCCCGAAAACGGTGAATTACGCCAAGGAACTGGCCCTGAGTAATCTGGGGTCGATGGTGTGGGGCGCCACCTTGCCCGCTGGCAAAATCGTTATCAAGTTCCTCAGGGAGATGGGAGGCGTGCCTGAAGCGGGCGTCATTGGCGGCGGGTTTAAAACCTCGGCGCCGGACGCGGCGCTGGCCAATGGTAATTTTGTCCACGCTGCGGAGTGGGAAGGAGACAGCCGGCCTGAGATGGTCAGCGCCATGACTCTCTTCCCGGTGGTTTTTCCTCTGGCGGAGAAGTTGGGCCTCTCGGGAAAGGACGTCCTGGAAGCGACCATCATCGGCCATGAGGTCCAGTCGCGGATTGGCCTGGCCTGCCTGCCGGCGACCGGGAGGGGCTTCTTCGCCGTTCCCGTGTTCGGCAACTTCGGCGCGGCCATCGTCACCGCCAAGCTGCTAAAGCTGGACGTCGAGCAAATAAAGGTTGCCCTGGGCCTCGCCGCTTCTCAGGCCGCCGGGACATTAAGGCAGCATTCCACCATGACCCATTTCGTCGAGACCGGGTTCGCCTGCCGCAACGGGGTAATAGCCGCCATGCTGGCCGGGGCAGGCTTCAACGCGGATACCAACATCCTGGAGGACAGCGACCGCGGTGTTGGCTTCGGTAGTGCCGTCGCCGGTAAGGAAGGCTACCACATTGAGAAGGTAACCCAAAGCCTGGGCCAGCAGTTTCGTTTCGACCTCATAGACACCAAGAACTTCCCCTGCCATTCTTACCAGCAGCGAGCTCTGGAGGCGGCGCTTCACCTGGTCCAAGAACATAATATCTCCGCTGAAGAGGTAGTGAGCGTTACCGTGGCCATGAAACCGGCAATAGCCCACGAGATTGATTTGCCTGACCCGCCGGACCGCGAGCACTCCCGGGTGAGCGTACAGCACGGTATCGCCGGCGTTTTGCTGGAGAGGAAAGTGACCGGAGATACCTTTACCGAGGAAAAACGGGTGGACCCCAAATTTACCGAGTCCCGCAGTAAAGTAAAAGCCGTCGTTCATCCGGAATGGGAAAGCGGACCGGACTTTGAAATCGTTACCATCAAGCTCAAGAACGGCCAGGAACATAGTGTGAAGTGGACAACGTGGCAGGGGCATCATACTTCACCGCTGACCACCGGGGAACTGGTCGCCAAGTATAAAGTGGCCACCGGTGACACCCTGTCTCCTGACCAGACTGACCGCTCGGCAGAATTAGTGCTGAACCTGGAAACCCTGAGAGACGTGTCAGAGCTGATGAAGATAGTAACCTTTCCGGGCTGATACTGAGATACTTTAGTCAAGAACTACGATTTTCAAGAATCACCTGTTTTGGAGGTAGCCAATGAAAGATTTGTTCCGCCTGCATGGTAAAGTAGCCCTAGTTACCGGCGGAAATGGAGGCATCGGTAAAGGAATCGCCGATGCCCTGGCCTCGGCCGGAAGCGATATCGTAATCGCCGCCCGGAATGAAGCCAAGACCGCCGGGGCGGTAGAAGACATCAAGAAGAAATTCGGTGTGCGTGTGCTGGGGGTGACCATGGATGTGGGCCAGGAAGCGAGCATTCAGGCCGGAGTGGCGAAAGCTATCAACGAACTCGGCAGAATCAATATCCTGGTCAATAACGCCGGCGTTAACATTCGCAAGATGCCCCAGGAATACCGCGTCGAGGAGTGGGACTGGATACTGAACACGAACCTGCGCGGCGCTTTCCTGTGCGCCAAAACGGTTTATCCGTCAATGAAGGACGCCGGAGGCGGCAAGATAATCAATATCGGCTCGATGACCTCGCTCTTCGGCCTGGGAAGAGTCGCCGCCTATGCCTGTAGCAAAATGGGCATTTTATCGCTGACCTACTCCCTGGCCCTCGCCTGGGCGGCGGATAATATCCAGGTCAATGCCATACTGCCGGGCTGGATTGATACTCCGTTGACCGTGTCCGCCCGGAAAGATTTCCCCGGCCTGAATGATTTCGTATGCCGCCGGACACCGGCCGGGCGCTGGGGCAAGCCGGCCGATTTTGCCGGGGCCGCCATATTTCTGGCCAGCGACGCTTCCGGGTACGTTACCGCCGAGTACCTCAGGGTGGACGGCGGTTTCGGCCAGGGAGGCAATACGCCCACCACCGTTAGCCCATAACCCGCCTTTTGGAAGTTTGAGCCAGCGGCGAGACCGGATGCGAATACCGGCGGCGCCGAACTTAATGTTTATGAAATAGCTATTGCCTCCGCTTTACCCAATTATTAATTTTGAAGCCGACTACGAGAACCAGGCCTTTATCTGTTATAATTTAGGTGGCTTTTTGCGGGATACTATCTTAAAATAGTCTGTTAAGGAGGGAATAAATATGCCGATAGTAACTATAAGGGCCGTTGAAGGTAGAACCGTGGAGCAGAAAAGGAAGCTGGCCAAGGCAATAACCGAAGCGGTGGTCAGGGACTTCGAAGCCAAGCCGGAGGCCGTGACTATTAATTTCTTCGATATGCCGAGAGAGAACGTCGCCAAAGCGGGCACGCT
This sequence comes from Dehalococcoidales bacterium, assembly GCA_030639445.1. Lineage (GTDB taxonomy): Bacteria > Chloroflexota > Dehalococcoidia > Dehalococcoidales > RBG-16-60-22. The sequence continues at coordinate 4,626 of DAOWCR010000029.1, read as the reverse complement.
ATTTATCGACCAGTAATAATATCTTACTGACTGGCACTAATCGTACTTGCGGCTGCCCTTGCTGCCGGGGGTAAGACGGCAGTTACCGGAGAGCGAGTATAGATAGAAGGGAGATTAATTAGATGGAATGGGGAATGGCGAACCGCATGGCACAGCTTATTCAATCAGATGGTCATGCTCTTTTCCTGCCCGTCGACCACGGATACTTTCAGGGTCCCACCAGAAGACTGGAAGAACCGCGTAAAACTATTGAGCCCCTGCTGCCTTACGCTGACGCCATCTTCATAACCAGGGGCGTTTTGCGTTCCTCGGTTGACCCGGATAACACCAAACCAGTTATTCTCCGGGTGTCCGGGGGCACCAGTATAGTCGGCAAAGACCTGGCTAATGAAGGCATCACTACCTCTATGGAAGAGGCTATCCGCCTTAATGCTTCGGCCGTGGGCATTTCTATCTTTGTCGGCAGCGACTACGAGAAAGAGTCGTTATTGAACCTGGCCAAGCTGGTTAATGAAGGCGAGAGGTATGGCATACCGGTAATGGCGGTCACCGCAGTGGGTAAAGAGCTGGAAAAACGAGACGCCCGCTACCTCGCCCTGTCCTGCCGCATTGCCGCCGAGCTGGGCGCACGCGTGGTGAAAACTTACTGGTGTGAAGACTTCGAAAAGGTGGTCAAGGGTTGTCCCGTGCCGGTGATTATGGCCGGTGGGCCTCGGGTTGATACTGAACTTGAGATATTCCAGTTTGTCCACGACGGCATGCAAAAGGGGGCTATCGGGGTAAACCTGGGGAGAAATATCTGGCAAAATGATTACCCGGTGGCCATGATTAAGGCGATACGCGCCATTGTGCACCAGAACGCAACCGCCAGAGAAGCTCAAGAGTTATTCAACCGCGAAAAGTAGCCTGAGGTGAAGCAGTCTTGACCGACCCGGGGAGAAACAAAATGCGCGTTGCCGTGTGGTATAACAACCGGGATGTGCGGATAGAGGAGATGCCGGTGCCTCAAATCGGGCCCGGTGAGCTGCTCGTGCGGGTAGAGGCCAGTGGCATTTGCGGCAGCGACGTGATGGAATGGTATCGCCTTGACCGGGCGCCACTGGTGCTGGGACACGAGATTGGCGGACAGGTGGTGGCTGCCGGAGAGGGAGTGGAACACTTCCAAGAAGGCGACCGGGTATCGGCGCTGCATCATGTTCCTTGCAATACCTGTTATTACTGCCTGAGGGGTCGGCACACCATTTGTGATACCCTGCGCCGGACGAATTTTGACCCCGGTGGTTTTGCACAGTACATCCGGCTGCCCGCCATCAATGTTGACCACGGCGTATTCCGGTTACCCGACGAAGTATCCTATGAGGAAGCCACGTTTATGGAACCGCTGGCCTGCGTCTTACGCGGACAAACACGGGCCAACATACGGCCGGGCAATAGTGTGCTGGTCATGGGCAGTGGTATCGCCGGGCTGCTTCATGTGCAGCTGGCCCGCGCTCTGGGGGCCGGCCGGGTAATCGCCACCGACATTAACAACTACCGGCTGGAGGCAGCACGGCGGTTCGGGGCTGAGGCTACCCTCCACGCGGAAGAGGACTTGCCCACCCGCCTGCGCCAGGTCAATCAAGGTTACTTGGCTGACCTGGTAATAGTGTGCACCGGCGCGACCTCAGCTATTATTCAAGCCTTAAAATCAGTAGAGCGTGGCGGCACTATTCTTCTCTTTGCCCCCACCGACCCCGGCGTTTCTATCCCGATTTCCATAAACGACCTTTTCTGGCGTACCGATGTAACCCTCACCACCTCCTATGCTAATAGCCCGGCTGACTTCCAAACGGCACTGGAGTTAATCCGCAGTGGTACTATCCCGGTGCGCCAGATGATTACACATCGCCTGGGTCTGGGGGAGACGGGTCTGGGATTCCGTCTCGTCGCCGAGGCCCGGGATTCTATCAAGGTAATTATCGAACCCCAAAGATAACCGGAGGAACGGCTCATTCTGCCCGGGAGCCATCAACCCTTATACTAATTGCTGGAAAAGTTACCTGATGTCGCCTCCTGCGCATTCGGAGACATTATTTTCACGGCGATACCGGATAAAGAGAAGGCCGAGGAATTGCTCTTACCGGCCAATCTCGTCGACCCGGACGCGGCTCAATCTGATTGAAGTGGTTATCGCTCCTGGATAAAAGGAAAATCGAGGTCTTCGGCGCCGGGCCTTTTAGCAACTATCGGGCACATGCCCTTGCGCAATCCGGCCTATTTCCTGGACTACCGCTTCAGGAAGCTCGGGGGCGGGGTGAGCCGCCAGGATTTTTTGCGACTCTTCCCTCAGCCTCTGGCGCAGGTCCTGGCCACCCCGTTCCTCCCAGGTATTCAGGCGTGCTCGGTCGAAAAACCGGGGAAACCACATGGACCGGCGAAAGTTTTCCCGGGTATGGCGGTGAGTCAGGTAGGTACCACCCGGCCCCACCTCGTCGATTACTTTCAGGGCGGTGTTCTCGGCATCGATTTCCAGCGGCCTGAGCATATATTTCACCAGGCTGATAATCTCGTCCGCCATCAGGATAGATTCGAAGGATGAGGCCAGACCCGACTCCAGATAGCCACAGTCATGGATCAGGTTGCACCCATTCAAGGTGGCAACGTAGAGGGAAAGTGCGTATTCCACCCCGGCCTGGGCATCCAGAACCTTGGCATCCGTGGAGCCGGAAATACAGAAGAAGGGCAGATGGTAGTAGTGCGCCAGGTCAGCCAGCGCCGCGTTGAGGACACTGAGTTCGGGGGCACCATACAGATAGACGGCGTGCTGCATGTCGATGGCGGTGGCATCCCCGCCGTAGATGAACTTGGCCCCCGGGTACCTGGTCTGGAAGATGACCAACCCGGAGAGACATTCGGCATTGGCCTGCACCAGATTGCCCGCAATAGTCGCCGGCCCCGACCCGCCCATCATCGGGCTTGGTATGTAGATGAAAGGTACTTCATACTGGCAGCACACCAGACACTTGACAATCCCCATATCAGTATGGGTCAGCGGGGAAAAAGGTTCCGAGTAGAGGATGAGCGGGGGTCGCTTCCGCAACGCATCAGCCCCTCCGACTGCCGCCAACGCCATATCTATCATCGCCGTCATATCCCGCCGGCCATGCCCGGTAACGATAACCGGCTTGGTGGTGTTGCGGAGCATTGCCTGGTACTGGTGAACGAAGCTGGTTCCCGGCGGGGTGTCCTGAGCGATACCCATAGACATGACGAAATCAATATTGGGTAGAGCGTCACAGAATCGGGCCAGGTTCCCCACGTCCTCTTTGGTGCCGGAACGCCGCTCTCCGGAAAAGAGGTCGATATGGTAAGGGCAATCGGAACCGGTCCCGTAGTAACAGGCGTCTTCCCGAAGGGTCATGGCCAGCTGACCTTTTCGGTCATAGACCTCAATGCTCCCGGGAGCGGCGTCTATCGCCTTCGTTACCAGCTTCCCCGGTATCTTCACCCGATTTGGGTCTTTGATATTGCACCCGGCATCACCGAGGATGGCCAGCGCCTCCTCGGACTGAACACAGACACCGGTCTTCTCCAACAACTCCAGTGTATGCTCATGGACCAACCGTACCTGTTCCGGGCTGAGCATCCGGTTACGACTACCTCTGCTTTGCCTGATATCCATCATTTCTCCTTCTCTGGCTGGCCTAATGTCATCTACTATCCTGGCCTTATCTTTACCTTCGGGGTAGATTTTAGCGCCCGCCCCAACTAAAGTCAATTTGCGCCATTCCGGATATTAAGTCGGGCATCTTTAGCATTACGGAAAAGAGTACCGGGCAGACCTGATAGAAGTTCCCGCGCTCTGTGTATTATACTTATATCCGGTTGGAAATAAAAAAGCAGGAGGTAGCAACATGACGTACGCCTATATACCCGGGCCGCAGCCGCCTGATACCGACATTCAAATGCTCAAGGGGCAAGCCGTCGCCGGCTGCGCTATCGGGATTCTGGTACTGGACCTCTGGTACCCTTACCTCCCCGGTAACGTGGCCAACGGCAGCACTTTCGACTTTCCGGTGCTCTTCAAAATCCTGAAAGGAAGTACCGGAAAGCAAATCAACGCCGCTGACCCCGCCCTGCGGGAAATGACGATTCAGGGAGGTAAGGAACTGGAGCAGCAGGGTGTTCGGGCCATTGTCGGCGCCTGCGGATACTTCGCCAATTATCAGGAAGAAGCCGCCAGGAGGTTAAACGTGCCCACTTTCCTTTCCAGCGTCCTGCAGGTGCCCATTATCATGCGGGGACTCAAAGCAGACCAGAAGGTAGGCGTTATCTGCGCTTACGACCACGCTTTTACCCCCGACCTCCTCGGTCAATGCGGCGTAGACGACCTCTCCCGCGTGGTGGTCACTGGCGCTCAGGACTGCCCCGAGTTTCGGAACCTCATAGAGAACACCGGCCATTTCAACAGTCATAAGATCGAGCTGGAGCTGGTCGGTCTGGCCAGGGAACTGGTCCGCAAAAACCCGGATGTTGGCGCCATATTGCTCGAATGCAGCGACATGCCTCCCTATGCCTGGGCTATTCAGAACGCGGTGAGACTGCCCGTTTTTGACTTCATCAGCCTGATTAACTGGGTCTATTACG
>DAOWCR010000072.1 GCA_030639445.1 Dehalococcoidales bacterium | reverse complement strand
CTCCATTGTTATTTGCCTGCTATCTTCGTATAATGGACTGAATAAAGGTCAAAACGATGAAAGTAGTCGCAATCGTGGGCATGGCCGGCGCGGGCAAATCGGAAGTGGCCCACACTTTTAAGAGGAGCGGTTTTGTCAGCATAAGGTTTGGCGACGTGACTGACGAGGAAGTAAAGAAAAGAGGTCTACCCCTGAACGAGGCAAACGAACGTCACGTCCGGGAGCTTCTCCGCCAAGAGCACGGCATGGCCGCTTACGCCCGGCTTAACCTGCCCCGGATTGATTCCGCCCGGAAACAATCGGACGTCGTTATTGACGGGCTCTACTCCTGGGAGGAATATATCTTCCTGAAAAACCGCTACGGAAATGACTTCTATATCGTCGCCGTCTGGGCGTCACCGAAGACCCGGCAAAGCCGGCTAAACCGCCGGGCCAGCCGGCGGCTGACCGCAGAGGAAGCGGCCAGCCGCGACCGTGCCGAAATAGAGAACACCAACAAGGGCGGGCCGATTGCCATCGCCGATTTCACCATCAGCAACGAGTCTTCCGTGTCAAGCCTGAGGAAAGAAACGGAAAGGGTTATCGCCAGACTGAGATGAAAAACCTGACCAGGCCGGACAGCGACGAGTATTTTCTGAAAATAGCCTCGGTGGTCGCCGAGCGTGCCACCTGCCGCCGGCATCACGTCGGTGCCGTGGCGGTCAAGAACAAGCACATACTGTCCACGGGCTATAATGGCGCCCCATCCGGCAGCCGGGACTGCCTCGAGCTGGGCTGCCTCCGGGACGAACTGAAGATACCGTCGGGGACCAGGCACGAAATCTGCCGGGGCATCCACGCCGAGCAGAACGTAATCATCCAGGCCAGCCTGCACGGCGTCAGCCTTGAGGGGAGCACTATTTACGCCACGCATACTCCGTGCGTGCTGTGCGCCAAAATGCTGGTCAACGCCAAGATAGAAAAGCTGGTCAGTTTCGGCAGCTATAATGACAGCTCCTTCGCCGAGCTTTTCCGGGAAGCGGGCATCGAGGTAGTGATAAAGAAAAGGCCTTCTTCCCAGATAAACTTTCTAGATTAACGTTATCACTATTTTGTTTCTTGACCTCACCCCCTCAGGTTTTTATTTGGTAACCCCATCCCCCTTTTTGGTTTTATAAGGGAGGGGGAATTATTGTTTAGAGGGACTTCGTCCCTCATAAAACTCCCTGTAAATATGACGCGGGAGTTTCGCCTCTCCCGCACTCTTCTTGTCCCGAGTTCAGAATACCGAGTGTCTTAACTCTCCTCATTTCTGAATTAATGAAGACACTATGGGAGTGCGCTAACGCTCTTTGTCCCTATATTATAAAGCGGGGTGTTTAAGAGGGGCGTCAGCCCCTCTTTTCAAAATCTTTCCCTCTCTCCTTTGATAAGGAGAGGGGGACACAGGGGGTGAGGTCACCTCAAAAGAAAATTGATTTTCATCCCTGTTTATGCTTAAATGTTCAGGTAGGAAGGAACAGCTATAATATGGAAGATTTAAAGTTGCAGGCAGCACCCCGCGAGGTAGTGGGCAAGAAGACCAGCGTTCTGCGCCGCCAGGGGATTACTCCCACCCACCTCTTCGGGCATAACCTCAAATCGCTGACACTGCAGTGTGATACCGGCCAGCTACAGCGTTTAATCGCCCAGGCCGGAAAGACCCGGCTTATCAGCCTTAAGATTGATACCGAGAAGCAGGCGAGGAGCGTGTTCGTCCGGGAAGTCCAGAGAGACGCGATTACCAGGCAACTGTTTCACGTTGACTTCTACCAGGTGAAAAAGAGCGAGAAGATAGCCGTTGACGTCCCGATTGTTTTTGTCGGCGAAGCCCCGGCACTGAAAGGAAAGGGACGCATGCTAGCCCACGGTATCAACAGCCTGAGCATTGCCTGCCTGCCCGACAGCGTGCCGCCCCAGATAGAAATTGACCTGAGCCCGCTGGAAGAGGTGGAGCAGGCCATCCATGTCAGGGACATTGTCCTGGACCCGGAAATTACGGTCAATGCCGACCCGGAACAGCTGGTGGTTAAAATCAGCGAGGCGCTGGTGAAGATAGAGGAAGAGGTCGCCGTTGAGGCTGAGGTCGAGGCTGAGGAAGTAGAGGCCGAGGCGGAAGCACCGGCGGAAGGGAAAGCGCCGGAACAGCCCCCCGCCGAATCTTAATTCAAGCCACCTTTTCAGGGCAGAGATTGTTCGTTGGCCTTACCTTTTTTAAATTTCAGGTAACCCCATCTCCCTTTAGATTCTTATTAGTGAACCCACCCCCTGTATCCCCCTCCCCTGGTAAGGGAGGGGGAATTATTGTTTAGAGGGACTTCGTCCCTCATAAAACTCCCTGTAAATATGACGCGGGAGTTCCGCCTCTCCCGCACTCTTCTTGTCCTGAGTTCAGAATACCGAGTGTCTTAACTCTCCTCACTCCTGAATTAATGAATACCCTATGGGGGTGCTCTAACTCTCTTTGTCCCTATATTATAAAGCGGGGTGTTTAAGAGGGGCGTCAGCCCCTCTTCCTCAAATCGTCCCTCTCTCCTTATCAAAGGAGAGAGGGACACAGGGGGTGAGGTCACCCTATATCCTGAAGGAAGGGGGCAGAGGGGACAGGCGGCTAAACAATCTCAGCACAAGGCATTGAAAAAATTAAGCCAGCTCTGCTATAATTCGGCGATGATTATTGATTTCCATACCCACGTCTTTTCCCCCCGGGTAAAGCAAAACCGCCGCCAGTATATTGAGAAAGACCCCTGCTTCGCTATGCTCTATTCCGATAAGAAAGCCAGGCTCACCACCGCCGACGAGCTCATTGACAGCATGGATAAAGACGGTATTGATATCTCGGTGATGGTCAATACCGGCTGGACCACCCACGAGCTGTGCGTCGAGACCAACGACTACATCCTGGAGTCAATCGCCCGTTTTCCCAGGCGTTTAATCGGTTTCTGCGCCGTGCAGCCACAGTCGTGCGAAGCGGCCGTCGCCGAAATCGAGCGCTGTAGCAAAGGGGGGGTAAAGGGAATCGGCGAGCTCAGACCGGACACGCAGTTGTTCGACTTCGGAGATGAAGAAATAATGCCGCCCATCGTCGAGGTACTGCAAAAGAACCGGCTCATCCTGCTTACCCACACCTCCGAGCCGGTAGGACATGATTACTCAGGTAAGGGAGTCATCACCCCGGATAGGCTCTACCCTTTTATTACCCGCTACCCCGATGTGACCATTGTCTGTGCCCACTGGGGCGGCGGCCTGCCTTTCTACGCGCTGATGCCCGAGGTAAAAGAAGCGCTGAAGAACGTTTATTTTGACACCGCCGCCTCACCATTTTTGTACCAGCCTCAGGTATATCAGCAGGTCAGCCAGCTGGTCGGCGCCGAAAGGATTCTTTTCGGCAGTGACTATCCCCTGCTGGCGCAGAGCCGCGTGCTCCAGGAAATCAGGGCCGCGGACCTGACCGGGGAAGCGAAGGACCTGATTTTAGCCGGCAATGCCCGGAGGCTGCTCGACTTATAGCCAGGCTTTTCCGGAGATAACGGTGAGGTGTGAAATGGGTAAGGACGGGAAAGGGAGCATATTAAGAGTCACGGCAACGCCGGCGGATATCAGGAAAAGCTACGGCACGCTGAGCAAATTCTACGGTCTCCTGGAAGGGAAATTTGAAAAGGGACTCAGACAGCGGGGACTGGAATTGCTGGCGGTAAAAGAGGGCGAAGCTGTCCTCGAAATTGGCATCGGTACCGGCTTTTCTCTCCGGGAAATCGCCCGGTCGGTCGGTGACACCGGTAAAGCTCACGGCATTGATGCCACCCCGGAAATGCTGAAACGGGCCGAGCAAAGACTGCGAAAAGCGGGCCCGCGGGAGAGGGTGGTGCCGGCTAAAGGTGATGCCCGGGCCATGCCCTACCATGACAACATGTTTGACGCGGTGTATATGACCGCCACCCTGGAACTCTTTGACACCCCCGATATTCCCGGAGTCCTCGGTGAGATTAGGCGGGTGCTGAAGCCCGGCGGGCGTCTGGTCGTGGCCAGCCTGTCAAAAGACGGGAGAGAGAATTTCTGGTTCGTAAGTTTTTACGAATGGCTGCACCGGAAATTCCCCAGGTACGCCAGCTGCCGGCCAATCTATGTTGAACAAGCCATCAAGGACACGGGGTTTGATATCGCCCGAAGCGAAGAGTTCATGATAATGAAGCTGGTGCCAATGAGACTGGTACTGGCGCGGCCGAGGTGATGCCAGAAATGGAACAGGTGCGCTCATTTATCGCCATTGAACTACCCGATGAAGTAAAGTCGGGACTGGCCGACCTGCAGGCCCGGTTAAAGACCGGCCAACCGCCTTCCGTGAAATGGGTCAACCCCAACAGTATTCACCTGACACTAAAGTTCCTGGGCAGCGTGGCCGCCGACCGGATTGACGGTATCACCAAAGCGATGGCCGCCGCCGCCCGGGGAACAACGCCCTTCCCCCTGGAGGTCAGGGAGCTGGGAGTCTTCCCTAACTCAAGACGGGTCCAGGTAGTCTGGGTAGGGGTGAGCGGTGATCTGGCCCGGCTCGGCCGGCTCCAGCAGCGAATCGAGTCCAACCTGGTGCCCCTCGGCTTCACTCCCGAAACACGGAAGTTTACGCCCCACTTGACCCTGGCCCGCCTCCGCGAACAGGCCACACCGGACGAGCGGCAAAGCCTGGGGCAGCTCATCGCCAGCACCGGGTTTACCGCCGCACCCGGCTTCACTGTTGACGCGGTTAACCTGATAAAAAGCCAGCTAACCAGAGAAGGGGCCATTTACCATCGGCTCAGCTCGGTCAAACTGGAAAAACCCTTGTCAACCGCCACCGAATAATGTATACTTAATATCAATTTAGGTTGGGAGGAGGACCTCATGGAACAATTCAGTTTCCCCAAGTGTCAGAAATGTCAGTCCGGAGACCTGGTGCCCCTGTCCGATTTCGGCAGTCAGGGGGCCACCATTGAATACAAAGCCTGGGTCTGCACCAATCCTGATTGTGGCTTCAACCTGAAAATCAGGAACGGTGATGTTTACCTAAATGAACCCATTTTGAGCGGAGCCATGCGCTCCCGCTGAGATACCAGGTAACTTACCTGTTAATGTCAGATTATGGGTGGTGAACGTGCTTCCTCAACTGGCTAAACTAAAAGGGGCGGCACTTGACCTGTTATTCCCGCAGTACTGCGTCGGCTGTGGTAAGGAAGGCAGCTTTCTCTGCCATACCTGCCGCCAGTCGCTGCCGCGAATTACTCCACCCCTTTGTCCCAGATGCGGTCGGCCGCAACATGGCGGCATTTTTTGCCCTGACTGTGTCAACTGGAAGGCGGAAATAGACGGCATCCGCTCCCCGTTTCGTTTTGACGGTGTAATGCGCCAGGCGATTCACCAGCTTAAATACCGCCACCTGAGAGCTTTGATAACCACACTGGCCGGGTTGCTCCAGGACTACTTCACCACCAGTCCGATACCCGCCGAGGTCCTGGTGCCAGTGCCACTACACCGGAAACGACTGCGGGAACGCGGCTACAATCAATCCGGCCTGCTGGCGCGGGAACTGGGCAAACTGATTAGTTTACCGGTGATAGACGACTGCCTCATCCGCCGGCGGCACACGCCACCACAGGCCAGAACATCAAACGTAAACGAACGGCACCATAACATAGCCGATGCCTTTACCTGCCGCGACCGCAGATTACAAGACAAGCCGGTGCTGCTGATTGACGATGTCGCCACCTCCGGGGCTACCCTTAATGCCTGTGCCGCAGCGCTGAAAGCCGCCGGAGCCACCTCGGTGTGGGGACTGGTCATGGCCAGAGAGATTTAAGAACAGGAGGGAAAAGATGGAGCTACAAATAACCGGGAAAAACATGGAAGTAACACCGGCGCTGCGCCGTTACATTGAGCGCAAACTGGGCAAGCTCGACCACCACCTGCCCCATATTACCACGTCCAGAGTGGACATTACGGAAGAAAAAACCAGGTCTCCCCAGCAGCAGTTTATCGTGCGGATAACCGTCGCCGGCCCTGGCACCCGCCTGCACAGTGAGGAGAGAGGAGAAGACCTGTTTAAGGCAATTGACAGGGCCAGGACCACCATGACCCGCCAGATGGAGCACTATAAGGGTAAGCGGTATGAAAAAAAGGGAAAGGGCAACTCGCTGCCCAAGAGTGACTTCAGCGAGGCGCCGGAAACGACCAAAGCCCCGGAAGTAGTCAAGGTCAAGCGTTTCGCCATCAAGCCGATGTCCCTGACCGAAGCCGCCGACCAGATGGAGCTTCTGGGCCATGATTTTTTCCTGTTCTATAATGCTGACGCCGAAGAACCCAACCTTTTATACCGGCGCAAGGACGGCAACTACGGCCTGATTGAGCCCGAGCTGGGGTAGAAAAGGCTTCATCTTGAGATAAAGGAAGAATAAGCATAATGAAGATTGTACTAATTGTTTTGGGGAT
>DAOWCR010000082.1 GCA_030639445.1 Dehalococcoidales bacterium | reverse complement strand
GCCGTAATTGGCCACCACCGTGTCCACCAGCGCGGCGACGTCTGCCGCCGAGCCCACATCCGCCGGGACGGCCAGGCTCGGCCGCTTCAGTGCCCTGATTTCCTCGGCCACCGGCTCGGCACTGGCTATGTCCGTGACCGCTACCGTCGCCCCCACCTCCGCCAGCTTCAGGGCAATCTCCCGCCCGATACCGCGGGCGCTGCCGGTAACTATGGCTACTTTGTTGGTGAGGTCCATGACTAACTCCTTAGGATATTTTATTTTTTACCTCTCCCCCTCAGGTCTTATTTGGAAACCCCGTCCCCCTTGTTAAACACTCCCCATATCCTTAACCGCCTCGGCATCACCGATGTTTACCGTCCTGACCTCTTTGTTTATGCGCCGGATAAGGCCGGTCAGCACTTTGCCCGGCCCTATCTCGATGAAAGTGGACACGCCTTCCGCTATCATATATTCAATGGAGCGCTGCCACTGGACACAGTGGCATAGCTGGCTGAGGAGCTCCGCCTTCACCGATTCCGCGGTGGTCAGCGGCCGGGCCGTGGTATTGGCGATGACGGGTATCGCCGGTTCCTGAAAGGAAAGTGAGGCGAGAATCACGGTCATACCGTCAAACGCCGGCCGCATCAGCGGCGTATGAAAAGCACCGCTTACCGGCAGCGGGACCACGCGGGGAGCCCCCTTGTCTTTGGCCAGGCCCATCGCTTGAGTTACCTTCTCCCGGTCACCGCTGATGACCAGCTGTCCCGGGCAGTTCACATTGGCGAGGTAGGTACCGGTCTGACGGCATACCTCGTCCAGTAAGGCCTCATCGGAACCGATGACCGCCGCCATGCTTCCGGGGCATATTTCCCCCGCCTCGTGCATTAACCGGCCCCCCTCCCGGGCGAGATAGACCGCCGTGTCAAAATCAAGCACCCCGGCCACCGCCAGCGCCGTATATTCCCCCAGACTGTGGCCGGCGACGAAGGCGGGCGGCGGCAAACCGGGATTGACCTCGCGGGCGGCCTGTAAACAGGCATAGCTGACGGTTAATATGGCGGGCTGGGCATTGATGGTCTGGCGCAGCTCGTCCTCCGGCCCTTCAAAGCAAAGCCGGGACAGGGGAAGACCCAGGACCTCGTCCGCCCGGTCAAAGACAGCTTTAGCCGACGCAAACTCAGCATAGAGGTCACGTCCCATGCCGGCCCACTGCGAACCCTGCCCGGGAAAGACATGGGCTGTCTTGGTCAGTTCCGCCATAGCCAACCTCCGCGGCCGTAATTATTAAGCGCGGTAATCAGCTTCCCTCCAGGTTGCAGACCGAATGAAAGTGCCTTTAATCCGGCGGCCCTCTCGTGGACTATTACTCAGGCTTCTTTTTCGGGCCCTCAAGCTCGATGACTTCCCGGCCGGCATAGGTTCCGCAGGTAAGACAGACGTGATGAGGCAGCTTGGGACTATGGCACTGGGGGCACTCGTCCAGGTGGGGAGGACTCATGCTCAGGTGACTGCGCCTTTTATCCCGGCGCGCTTTGGCCGTCTTTCGTTTTGGTAAAGCTCCCATAAGTTATCCGTTCCTTTAAGCTTGTTTCTCGCTAATTAAGTTGCTCACTTCAGACCAGCGGTGGTCAGCGGCCGGCGGCGGGCAACCGCAGGGTCCCTGGTTGAGATTTTGCCCGCAGCGCCGGCACAGCCCGGCGCAGTCTTCCCGGCAGAGCGGCTTAATCGGGATAGCCAGCAGCGAATACTGGCGTACCGCCTCGGTCAAATCAATAACGTGGTGCTCGTCAATAATGAAAGAGCCGGGTTCCTCGGATGATGATAACGGGACCCCGCTGGCGATATCTATCGTCGGTAGATACTCCTCCTCGATTTTTAACGTTACCGGATAATGAAACGGGCTCAAACACCGGCTGCAGTTAAGTCCGACCTCGGCGCGCAACTCCCCTTTAACCAGGACACCCCGGTGGGTGCGCAGCAGCCTGACTTTACCCTGAACTCCGGTGCCGCTACCGTCTCCGGTAATATCAATCAGTTCACCCGCCTGATAATCACGAGCCGAACCGATGGACTCTTTCAGTAACTGGGATACGTTTATCTGCATGGCGGCCACCTCCACTCCAGCCAGACCAATCCATTATAAGCCAGGCCGCCTACTGACTGCAAGCTTGAGGGAGAGCTGTTTTATAACCCCTATTCCCCTTTAGATTTTATCAGGTAACCCCATCCCCCTTTCAGATTTTATTAGGGAACCCACCCTCTTTAATCCCCCTCCCTTTGATAAGGGAGGGGGAATTGTATGTTAGAGAGGCTTCGCCTCTCTTTGACTCTCCTTACCTTGTGATAGTAATGCGGGGTGTTTAAGAGGGGCGTTAGCCCCTCTTAAAATAATCTTTCCCCCTCTCCTGAAATAAGGAGAGGGGGACACAGGGGGTGAGGTCACCATCCTTCCTGTACAGGAAGGACCATATATCATAATGGGGGAAGGGGTCAATAAGTTTCTCACGACAGGGAAAATCTGAGCCTTTGAGTTTGTTGTGTTAACTCTCGCCAAAAGATTGAAGTGGACCTATCTACTTTGTTGCCTAGCAAATGCATTTAGAAGCTTAAAGAGAATGTATGTGTGTAGCCGATGTAGACTAAGACTCCGTGGGCTAATATGTCTCGTCCAATTAGGCATTGAATCTGCTGACCTAATAGTGGAGCAGCAATTACCGACGCTTCGACAACAACATTGTTTGGGAAAACGAGACGAATCAAATATTCATAACATTTCACATTAGTGGAAGAAGGTGTGTTGATGAAACTTACCCCAACTGGCTGAAGGCCCAGTTGAGGGGGGATATCATCCCTAATAACAGTGCCAGTTGCACCAGTGTCAATCATCGCACGTACTGAAACAGCAGCAGGAATTGACTAGTTATTCTGTTTGAGACGAGCTTCCAGAAAGGATCCTATAGCAATTCTAGCCTCAACAACTGGGCCTATTGTTTGAAGGTTCGGGACTTGGGCGGTGAATGAGGGCATTACACACCTAATAGGTTAGAGGTAAAATTTTGGGGTGCTTCGACCTGTACAATTTGCTTCACGAGGAAGGGAACATTTCCAAAGCGTTCGTATCCATTACGAATCGCGTCTGCTTTAGTATCGAACACACTGATCACCTGCTCTCCTTTAATTAGAGCAAACTTTCCAGAATCGCTACCTAGCAGTTCGTCCCGGTGGTCTTCGTACGTTTTGAGTTCGGTTTCTAATAATTCAGGCATCTTAATCCCCCCTTCTCGACAACCAGGTTACACTAAAAATCATAACACATTCTCCAATTACGTGCAAATACTAAAGTAAGACAATCATCACAGGAGACTTATCTCCATCTAGCTGGATTACCCGTTCTTCAGCTTTTCGGTGAGCATCGGCACCACTTTGAACAGGTCGCCGACGATGCCGTAAGTCGCCGCTTCAAAGATAGGGGCATCGGGGTTATCATTAATGGCCACGATAACGTCCGAGGTCTGCATGCCGGCCAGGTGCTGTACCGCCCCGGAGATGCCGCAGGCGATGTAGAGCTTGGGGCAGACCGTCTTCCCCGTCTGGCCCACCTGGTGGGAGTACGGAATCCACCCCTCGTCCACCGCCGCCCGTGACGCTCCTACCGCCGCACCCATGGCTGAAGCCAGTTCCTCCAGCAGCTTGAAATTTTCGGCTTTGCCCAGTCCCCTGCCCCCGGAGACGATGATATCCGCCTCCTCAATCTTGACCGTTTCCGTCAGGTCCCTGACGAAATCGAGCAGCCTGGTTTTCGAGGTGATGCGCTCGCGGTCAAAGTCCAGTTTGATTATCTGTCCCTTACGGCCCGCCTCCGGTGTGTTCTTCTTGAAGACACGGGGGCGGACGGTGGCCATCTGCGGGCGCTTGGCCTGGCAGATGATGGTGGCCATGATATTGCCACCGAAAGTAGGGCGGGTCTGCCGGAGAAGCCGGTTCTCGGTGTCAATGTCCAGCCCGGTGCAGTCCGCGGTGAGCCCTGTCTTCAGGACCGCCGCCACCCGGGGGATAAAGGCACGTCCCAGGGACGTTGCCCCGGCGATGACTATCTCCGGCTTGTGCTCTTGAATCAGCTCGATAAACTGCCGGGTATACAGGTCCTCCAGGTTATCCGCCAGTTCAGGGCTGTCCACCAGATAGACCTTGTCCGCGCCGTGGGCTACCAGCTGACTTATTTCGGCAACGTCGTGCCCGAAGCACACCGCGCTCAGGTCGGTTTGCAGGGTGTTGGCCAGCTCTCTGCCCTTGGCCAGCAGCTCGTAGGCGACGCCTTTCAGCTGGCCGTGCCGCTGCTCGGCGAAGACCCAGACCCCCCGGTGTTCGTCACTGGCCGCCTCAACTGCCGGCGCCGCTTCAATGAGTATCGCGTCGACGGGGCAGGCTTCCTGGCAGGCGCCGCAGAGCGTGCAGCCTTCTTTCAGCTGTACCTTATCGTCGACGACTTCCAGCAGCCCGAAAGGACAGACGGGCACACAGTTGCCGCAGCCGGTACATTGCTCAAGGTCAATCTCTATTCCCATACTTGCTCCGATGCTAGGTTAGGTCGGCATCCTTCAACCTGCCGACCAGGCAGTCTACCTGGCTGGCCAACTCTCCCTGGAATATCTCACTCTGGCTGACTCTCTGGGGAAAGAACACCTTGATTACCTTGGTGAAAGAGCCGGCCAGGCCGACTCTGCTCTCGTCGACGCCCATTTCCGGGGCTGTCCAGACGGCCACCGCGGCGCTCTTCGACCGGGCAATGCCGCGGAGTGAGGGCAGGCGGGGCACGTTAATCTCTTTGACCACCGTGATTACCGCCGGCAGGGGAGACTCGATGACCTCATGCCCCTCCTCCACCATCCGCTGGACCCGCATCTGCCCGTCGGCCAACTCTTCTATCCGGCTGACGTAGGCGACAAAGGGTATCCCCAGCATCTCGGCCAGCTCCGGCCCTACCTGTCCGGTGTCCCCGTCTATGGTCTGCCGTCCGCAGATGATAATGTCGTGCTGCCCGATTTTATTGACGGCCTGCGCCAGGGTATAGGCGGTGGCCCAGGTATCAGCACCGGCAAAGGCTTTATCACTCAGGAGAACGGCTTCATCCGCTCCCAGGGAAATGGCTTCTCTCAGCGCCGCCTCCGCCTGGGGCGGCCCCATGCTGATGGCCGTGACCTTACCCTCACCGTGCCGCTCCTTTAGGCGGACGCCTTCTTCCAGGGCATAGGTGTCAAAGGGGTTGATAACGTTCTCAATGCCCTGTCTGATGAGAGTATTGGTCTGGGGGTCAACCTTAACGTCGGTGGTGCCGGGGACCTGCTTCAGGCAGACGATGACATTCATTCCGTTCTGGCCTTCCTCTTCCTGAGCTCGATGGCGATGGCGTTTCTTAAAATCTGGTTGGAGCCCTCGTATATCTGGGTGATTTTGGCATCTCGCATCATTTTCTCCAGCGGGT
>DAOWCR010000032.1 GCA_030639445.1 Dehalococcoidales bacterium | reverse complement strand
CTTCTGTCATTCGACCTCCACTACACATCCGCCTGTATCTTATCATATCTGTTTAGTGTCATATTTGTGCTATTACTATGTTTTACATGTTGGAGCTTGAGTTTAGTCCTGTAGAAGGAGATACCAATACTTTAAATAGATACCGATCCTTGTCTACACAGGTGTAACAAACAACCAAATTAAGTAATTTAAAAAAAGTTCTTTTTTATAAAAAGGAACGGTTTTCCTGAAGTATTGACAAACCACATTGTGGTATATAATGTTAACTTAATTGCACAACCTGACGGATTGTTACGTTTGGCTTCCAGGGAGTTATTGGCGCCCAAATAGTCAAAAGTCATAATTAGACAATACGAAATAAAAAGAGAATAGAGAATGAAAGCTTTTAGATGGATCAGTTTACTCTTGGTGGTTGTCGTTATAGCATCTATAGTGATGGCTTGCGGCATCGAAGGGCTCGCCTGGCAGCGTAATGAATAAGGGTGCGAAATGATCTCATTAAAGGAGGAAACCCAATGAGTGTATCAAAAAAGCGAGGATTCTTTGGTGTTGTCGCTGAGCCGCAGAGCTACCTCAACATTGTCTATCTGCTTTTGGCCTTCCCGCTGGGTACATTTTATTTCGTGTTCCTGGTCACGGGCCTTTCGTTAGGCTTCGGACTGATCATCACACTAGTTGGTATCCCTATCTTGTTACTGGTGATCAGCGGGTCGTGGGTACTATGCAGGTTCGAGCGGCAGGTTGCTATCACTCTCTTGAATGAAGATATCCCTTTGTCGGTCAGTCGTCCAGCATCAGGAGGGCTATGGTCCCGAGTCAAGGCACTCCTCAAGGACAGAGTGACCTGGAGAGGCGTGCTCTACCTGTTTCTGAAGTTCCCGTTGGGCATTGTGACGTTTACCATTGCGGTAACGCTGATCGCTGTCCCCGTTGGCCTACTGGCGGCACCCACTTACATGTGGACTAGTGATCCGCTTGTATGGGGCAGTTGGAGCTTTGACCCATTCCCTTGGTCATGGATCCTCACCATCATCGGTATCCCCATGGTGTTCATCTCTCTGTACTTACTGAATGCAACAGCCGTCGTGTTTGGTCGGATGACGCGAGTGATGCTGGGGAAGCTGCAATAACAAATAAGAATTGTTCGTTTTTATAGTCTTCTACATACTACGGCGGTGGTGTTGCGCAGCTACTTTCGTCACTGACCCTTTTGATAAACAGTGCAGAAAGAAGTATAATAACGTATATAAATGAACATGAAAAAGTTGTCAAAATCGATTCGAAAATTTATTCGCAAAGAGAAGGCTCGAATTCGCCGGGAAGTTTTAGATTTAAAGAAACGGCAAGAATTAATTAACGAGCTAAATCAGCGATTTCCTCATGTGAAAGTCTGACCTCGCCTTACTCAGGGTTATCTTACCTTACGTTGATGTCTAGATGAGTAAATGAGTTGGCGGGAGGGTTCTCGAAACCAACCCTCCGCGACGGTCACACCCGCAACTGCGCAAAAGAGTATTGACGTAATTACGCAATTGCGCTATAATTACCACAGTCATCAGTCACCGAAAGAGAGGACTAAACCATGCCGGTTATCTGCATCGCCAACCAGAAAGGCGGCGTGGGCAAGACCACCACGGCCGCCGCTCTGGCCGACGGTCTCAGCGAACAAAACCAGCGGGTGCTGCTGGTCGACTGGGACCCGCAGGCCAGCCTGACCATCACCCTGGGGCTCGACCCGGACAAACTCACCCGCACCGGGTATAATGTCCTGGCGGCCGCCATCCGGGACAAAAAAAGCCCATCAATCAGTGACGTCACCATCCCGACCGGCAACCCCAACATCGACCTCGTCCCGGCCAACATAGAGATGTCCCAGGCCGAGCTTGACCTGGTGGGGGCGTTTACCCGGGAACAGATGCTAAAAGAGATGCTCCGGCCGGTGCGCCAGCAATACGACTTTATTCTGGTGGACTGCCTCCCCAGCCTCGGGCTTTTGACCGTCAACGCCCTATCGGCCGCCGACCGGATACTGATACCCCTGCAGGCCGATTTCCTGGCGATGAAAGGGCTGACACTCCTGCTGAGAACGGTTATCCGGGTGAGGGAAAAGATTAACCCGGAACTGGAGATTTCCGGCATCCTGTTCACCATGACCCATTCCCGCACCCTGCACAGCAAAGAGGTTATCGAGGTTACCCGTAAAGCCTTTGGCGACCGGATAAGAGTGTTTGACACCCTTATCCCCAGCAGTGTCCGCTTCAAGGAAGCCCCGGCCGCCGGAGGTTCTATCCTGACCTACGCCCCGACATCCGACGGGGCCAATGCCTACCGAATACTCGCCAGAGAGGTGATGAAATGAAAAGAGTCAGTATCACCGAGGAGCTCGCTTACGGGAACGCCCTGGACCGCCTCACCGGTACGGACCGTCCCGCCGCCAAAAAGCAGCCTCCGGCCGAACCGCCCGGAACGCCCATGATAAAGCTATCCGTATTTCTACACCGCGAAGAAGACGCCTACCTGGAAAGCCTGGCTTCCAGGGCCAAGTTCAGCGGCGGGAAAAAGCTCAGCAAGACGAAGCTCATTGAGGCCATGGTCCGGGCTTTCCGCCGCTCCCAGCTGGACGTGCAGGGGGTCAGGACCGATGAGGAGCTCCTCAAGAGAGCAAGTGCGCAATTGCGCTAATGAGCAATTACGCAATATCTCCCCGGCGAATGGCTCTCTTGACAGGGGCAGTGCGGGGTGGGATAATGGGCTAGTCTTACGGTCAAATATTGGTCGATTCTAAGGTACTTTTTCGTCGATTCTAAGGTGCTTTTTCATGGAGGGATAAACTATGGAGAAGCTCACCAAAGCCCTGGGAAAATTGGGGATGCCCGGGGGAGACCTGTACGAACTGCCGACTTCCCCCAGAACCTTTCCCGATGGGGCCAACTATCGCGTGGAGATTTCCGGTATGGAAACGCCCAAGGTCCTGGCCGCCACCATTGATGAAGCCAGGAAGCAGGGGGTCCCCTTCCACCGCTCCATCTCCGTGGTGCGGGGAGCATCCATGCTTACCCGGGAGCAGCTGAGAGAATTCGCCAAAATAGCTCAGGACGCCCAGGTGGAAGTTATCATGACGCCGGGCCCGAGACCCACCTGGGATATCGGCCGGCAGATTGCCACCCCGGAAGGCGCCATTTCCGGACTCAGGCTGAGGGGAATGGATTCCGTCAGGCACTACTTGATGGATATCGAGAGGTGCCTCGAGGTTGGTTTCCGGGGGTTTCTGGTCTGGGACGAGGGTGTCCTCTCCCTGCTCAACGCCATGAAGCAGAACGGCGACCTTCCCGAGGACGTAATCTTCAAAGTATCCATCTTCGCCGGTCAGGCCAACCCGGCCGGGATTAAACTGGTCGAGTCCCTCGGGGCGGGGAGCTGCAATCCGGTGGCTGACCTCACCCTGCCCATGCTGGCGGCCATCAGAAGCATCACCAGCCTGCCCCTGGACATCCACATCCAGCTCTGGGCTTCCATGGGCGGGTTCAACCGCATCTATGAGACCCCGGAAATCGCCCGGGTGGCCTCTCCCTGCTATTTCAAGATGGAACCGGGGCCAAGCCTGGCGATGTACCTGCCCTGGGGCACCTCGGAAGACGGTCTGGCCGAACTGGGCCGGGAAAAGATTCGTTCCATGAAAAATATCATTGAACTGGTGGGCGAGACCCATCCGGAACTGAAGCTATCCCAGCAGGGAGCCGAAGACCTGAGGGTCCCCCGGCTAAAATAACAAAGGAGGAGACAATAGATGAAGAAATCCGTTCTCAACTTCCACGAAATGAAAAAGAAGGGTGAGAAAATCACCTACCTCACCGCCTATGACTTTCCCATGGCCAGCTTTGTGGAGAAAGCCGGCATCGACATGATACTGGTGGGTGACAGCGCCGGCATGGTCGTCCACGGCTACTCCGGCACCGTTCCGATGACCATGGACCAGATGGTGGCCCATGCCGAAGATGTGAGGAGAGGGGCGCCCAACACCTTCGTTATCGGGGACTTGCCTTTCCTGTCCTACCAGCTATCCGTGGAGAACGCCATCTATAATTCGGGCCGATTTTATAAAGAGGCCAACGTCGACGCCGTCAAGCTGGAAGGCGGCCGGCGTGTCGTCCCGCAAACCGAAGGCATCGTGGATGCCGGAATGTCGGTCATGGGCCACATCGGCCTGACTCCCCAGAGTTCGGGCCAGCTGGGCGGCTTTAAAGCCCAGGGCCGCACGGTGGAAACCGCCCTGGAACTGCTGCAAGACGCCCTGGCCATAGAAAAGGCGGGTGCTTTCGCCCTCCTCGTGGAGGCCGTGCCCCCGGAAGTGGGTAAAATAATTACCGAAACGCTTAAAATCCCGGTCCTGGGCATCGGGGCCGGCATGTATACTGACGGCCAGGTCCTGATTAATGGCGACCTGCTGGGCATATTCGAGGCTTTTACGCCCAAGTTCGTCAAGAAATACGCCAACGTGGGTGAAATTATCGTCAAAGCTTTCACCGAGTACGCCGAAGACGTCAGGAGCGGCAAGTTCCCCGAGGAAAAACACTGCTACCGCATGCTGGAAGGGGAACACGAAAAGCTGCAGGCCCGACTCAAGAAAGGCCCAATTCAATAAATTTCAAACCGGGCGGCTAAAGGCTCTGTCGCAGGGCGGTACTACCTGATTCAGACCCAAGAATAAATTCACCGGGTGGGAAGATTGCTGACGCCGATTAAAGACAGAAAGGTCTGCTGGGTGACCTCTTCCCCGGGTTGCAGGATAATGAATTCGTCTTCAGGCCACTCGCCTTTGACCATCTTTTCAAAGAGAGCCGGGGAACCTTTAATCTCTTCATAGGCTAACCCAAGGAACTCGGCATTAGCCCGGGCATGCTCTCGATAAACCGCCGGGTCATAGGTCCCGGTATCTATCAGGGCCACGCGAGTATAATTCTTGAACTCCTCGCTGATGACCCATTCGGCGGTCTCCCGACCATAGCGCTCGGTATATTCTTCAAACGAGGCCAGGGGAGATTTTGCCTCGTCAATCCATCCCTTACTCAAATAATAGGTGCCCGGCGCTTTCTCATGCTCCTTCCGGTGGGCCTCAGGGGAGCCCAACCAGAAACTGATGCAGTCATGAGCCCTGGGAATAACGACCGGCTGTTTTTCCGCTTTCACCCCCACAACGCCGCTGCCACACGCGCCGTAACCCAGCATGATATAGTCTATGTCATCACCGGCCTGGTGGATTATTTCCTGGATGGCCTGCGGCATTTTATCAGGCGTGCGGTGGAGCCCCTGCTCCAGGAACTCAAAACACGTCCCGGGGGCATCAACGGCCAACAGCTCGTTTTTTAACACCCGGCAGGCAATTACCAGTATTTTCATATTCTTCCCCATCATTTAAATCCTAGCACGACGGTCGGTCTACCGGCAATTTGCCAAACAGCCGCGCCGCTCTTTATTCTCCCAGCGCCAGGTGGCGGAGGAAGGTCTCTTCAAAGTCCGGCCGTCCCGACAGCTCGATGTGGCGCACCTGAACGGAAATCTCGTCCGCCCGTGTCCTTTCCTCCATATTAATCAGAGCGCGCAAAGCCCCGTCCATCGCCCCGTTGCCGATGAAGTGAATCCTCTCCAGGGGAATCGGTGGAATCAGGCCCAGCACCACCGCTTTCTCGCGGTTAATGTAATTGCCAAACACGCCCGAGAGCAAGGTTTCCCGGATATCGCCGGCGCCAATACCGGCCTCTTTCATCAGCAGCTCAATGCCGGTGCGCATGGCCCCCTTGGCCAGCTGAAGCTCCCGGACATCCTGCTGGGTCAGGGTAACCTCCGCTTCTCCGTCCCGGAAGATGACGAATTCCCGGTCCTCTCCCCGGGCGCGAACCCGCGTTGCCAGTTCCGCCGCCAGGGAAGGCCCGGCCTCCGAGGGCAGGAGCAGCCGCCCCTTGCGGTCAAGCACCCCGGCCCGGAACAGCTCCGCCACCAGGTCAATCAGCCCGGAGCCGCAAATGCCCCGGGGTACGGCGTCGCCAATCACCGTATAGTCCAGAGACGGGACGGCCTGAAAGGAGCTGACCGCTCCCCTGACGGCACGCATGCCGTATTTTATCCGGCCGCCCTCAAATGCGGGGCCGGCGGCGGTAGAGGCGGTGAAAACGCCGTCCCGCGTGGCCAGCATGACCTCCCCGTTGGTGCCGATGTCAATCGCCAATCTGGGTGAATCCGCCTGGTACAGCTTCGTCGCCAGTATCACGGCCACGGTATCCGCACCGACAAAGCTGGCAATAGACGGCAGAATATAGACTCTTCCCCGCGGGTGAATCTGCAGCCCCAGCTCCCCCGCCGGGACACACAGCGCCCGGTTCAACCCGCCCACATACGGCGCCACGGCGATGTGCAGCGCGTCCAGTCCGAGCAGCGAATGCAGCATGGTGGTATTGCCCACCACGGTGGCTTCAAAGATGCGCTCTCTGGCCCGCCCGGCGTGCCGGCAGAGCCGCAGCAGGAGTTGGTTCAGCCCTTTGACCAACTCTTTCTGAAGCTGGCTTCTCTTTTCCGGGCTCTCCTGCATATAAAGTATTCGCGAAATAACGTCCGCGCCGAAGGTTATCTGGGGATTCAGCTCCGCATCCAGGGTAATCACTTTCCCGCTGTCCAAATCAACCAGTCCGGCGGCCAGGGTGGTGGTGCCGATATCCAGGGCCACCCCCAGCACGTCTTCTGTCGAACCAGGCGGGTCAAGAGCGGCGACGTTATTCCCCACCAGAACCGCTTCGCCCTTAAAATCCTGCTCCCGGAGTCGGTCGGAAATGCTCCGCAGCAGCGACAACTCGGCCGTCACCGGGCCGGGCTCGGCCGCCTCCAGGTAATCGGCCAATCGGTCCCAGTCCGCCTGCTGGTCACTTATGGTGGGCTTACCGAGTTCAAAATGCCGACGGCGGACGTTCGGCAGTAGCGGGATTTCCTCTCCCAGCAGGCCCAAGCCCGCCTTGGCCCGCAAGGCTTCTATTTTCGGCAGGGAGACTTCACCCGGGGCCTCTACGGTTACCTGGCAGGCCAGACGCCCGCCATCCCGCAGTTCCTCGTCGGTAAGCTTCTCCTTTTCCAGCGCCGTCAGTTTCTGGCTGACGCCGGAGACCTGGACCCGGCACTTCAAACAGGTGCCCTGTCCGGCGCAGGGCGAGTCCAGCGCCATCCCGGACTCAATCAAGGCCTCCCTCAGGTTAGCCCCGACCTTCAATTTCAGGTCCCGGCCCGGCGGGAGCACCCGAATACTTACCTTCATCTAGGCCAGCTTCCCCTCCCGGTAGGCTTTAATATATTCGGCGCAGAACTTGTCCCGGTCCAGCAGCGCCTCCGCCGCCACCAGACTGGCCATCAATTCCCGGTCGGTCGGGTCGATAATGGCCGAATCCAGTCCCCGGGACATGGCGGCCACCAGATAGGTCCGGTTAATCAGCTTGCGGGCCGGCATCCCGAAGGAAATATTGGTCAGGCCGCAGATGGTATGCACGCCGGGGAACTTTTCCATAATTTTGCCGAGGGCGCCCAGCATGGCCATGGCGGACCCGGTATCGGTAGCGATAGGATAGACCAGGGGGTCAATATAGATATCATCCAGCGCCACCCCTTCCCCGGTCAGCCGGGTCACTAACTGCTCGGCAACTTTGACTTTATCATCTTCGGTGGAGGCGATACCGGCATCACTCTGGCACAGGGCAACAATCTTGCTCCGGTATTTCTTCACCAGCGGCAGTATGCCCGCCATACGGCTCTCTTCCAGGCTGATGGAATTAATCAGGACCGGCCCTTTGACCCGCTCCAGTGCGGCGGCGATAGCCTCGGCGTTGGGACTGTCAACGCAGAGGGGTACCTCGGTTACCCCCTGGACGGTCTCCACCAGCCAGCACAGGTATTCCGCCTCCTGCCCGATATAACTGCCGGCATTGACGTCAATATAGTCCGCGCCGGCCTCCGCCTGAGCTTTGGCCTCAGCACGGATAAAATCAGCGTCCTTCGCGGTAATGGCCGCGTTAATCGCCTTACGCGACGAGTTAATCCTTTCCGCCACAATCAACATGAAATTTTGTCCTCCTTGTATATTGATATTGAAATTCCCGGCTTAACTCTTTACCGGCAGGGTGCCGTACCGGTCGATAAGCTCGACTACCCGGCCGACGCGGTTGATAGCCCCGTCAAAGGGCAGGTTGTCACCCATCCCGATGATAAACCGGTAGCCGGGGGCCATTTCCCGGAACATGTTCTGGACATATTTGTCAAAGTCGTCATCGCTATACATAGGCTCGAACAGCACCGAGGGTATGCCTCCCCAGATGGTAACGCCCCCGCCCAGTTCCCGGCGGAACTCTGCCATGGTCACCAGGGTCTGCGGGGCCGGAGTTATCGCTTCCGCGATGTCAATGCCGGTCTCCCGGAAAAGCGGGTTGAGCCTCCTCATTTCCCCGTCACTATGGACCATCACCAGCCGGCCATGGGCGTGGAGCTTATCACAGGCCTCCCGGAGCCAGGGAACAAAGTATTTCCGGAACACCGGCGTATGGATATCGTCGCTCCAGTTGCCGCAGATATTGAAGATTTCCAGGTCACAGCCCATCGCTACCTCGAATTTTCGCCTCTCCAGGTCCTTCATCACTTCTATCAGTGCCTCGACCTCCGCCGGGCGGTCGGCCAGCTCGTAAAAGAACTGCTCATAGCCGATAATTTCCCGCATGACGCGCTGCACCGGAGACCAGAGCAGCCCCGCGGCCGTCATCACCATACCATCCTCGCCAACCTCGTCGCGCACCTTTTGGTAGGCCTCGAAGTTGTCCGCCGGAACGGTATGCTCCATGAGGTACTTTATAACCGGGTAGTCCTGCTCGCTCTTGAATATTTTCTCCATCTCGTACTTAATCCAGGGACCCTCGGAAGTATCAAAGACCTCTTTCTTGGTCACGGTGCCCAGAGGCGTCCGGTACTCGGTGTCGATGTACGGCGGGTCATGCTTTTCCACCACTTCCATATCCCGGTATTCTTCCCGGGTCACGGACCAGAGTCGAACCTGGGAGCCGGCGCCCTGGTCGCGGAGAATGTCCACCTGGCCCCAGCCCTTATATTTCTCCGGGAGGGTGCCATGGGCGGAGTGATAGTTATACCAGACATCTATCCGCGCCCCGAACGGAATTTTATCCAGTTTCTCTCCCCGGGCGGCGGCCAGGATTCTCTGCTTTTGCGTCATCGCCATCTGCGTTACGCCTCCTCCCGCAAAAATTTTTTACCCTAAAATTGCGCTTACTTACCCAGCAGCTGCCGGCAGGCCCGGATGGCTTTACCGCCGTCGTGGGCATAGCCATCGGCGCCAATATAGTTAGCGTAGTCCTGCGTTACCGGCGCCCCACCGACAATCACCCTGACGCCAGAGCGCAGGCCGACCTCTTCCAGCCCCTTGATTATCCGGCCCATTATCGGCATCGTCGTCGTCAGCAGCGCCGAGAGTCCCAGGATATCCGCCTTTCTCTCCCTTACTTCGTCAATGAAATCCTGGTCCGGCACGTTCAATCCCAGGTCAAAGACCTCAAAGCCGCTCCCGCCCAGGAAAGTGGCCACGACATTCTTGCCAACGTCGTGCATGTCCCCGGTCACGGTGCCGATGACCACCCGGCCGATAGTGGGTACGCCCGTGGCCGCCAATAAGGGCTTGAGCACCTCCAGGGCGGTTTTCATCGCCCGAGCGGCCATGAGCATATCGGGCAGGAAATACTCGCCGCTAGAGTATTTATCGCCGACCACTCCCATGCCAGCCTGCAAGCCGCCGATGATAATATCCGGAGGGTCCATGCCGGCGCGGAGAGCCTCGTTGGTTAACCG
>DAOWCR010000063.1 GCA_030639445.1 Dehalococcoidales bacterium | reverse complement strand
AAGCATAGGCTCCAGAACCACTTAGCTTACAGGGTTTGGGCTTTTCCCCTTTCGTTCGCCACTACTAAGGGAATAATCTCTTTTCCTCGGGGTACTGAGATGTTTCACTTCCCCTGCTTACCTCTACCCGGCCTATGTGTTCAGCCGGGAGTGTCCTTCTTTCGGAAGGACGGGTTGCCCCATTCGGGAATCCCCGGCTAGGCTTGCTCGACAGCTCACCGAGGCTTTTCGCAGTCTTGCCACGCCCTTCTTCGGCCCTTGATGCCAAGGCATCCACCATGTGCCCTTACCCGCTTGACCTGCTTCAGATTTATTATTAGACCTCGTATTCAATTGTTAAAGTGCGGCCTGCATAAAGAAACGGCCTGGTGGTGGACACCAAGCCGCCTTGGCTGTCAATCACCAAGTTTCACCTTTATGTCGCCAGTTTCTTCATACCAAGTAATACTATACTACGACTCAAACACTTTGTCAATACTTTTCTGCGGATATTTTTACGAGCCTAACCCCCCTTCTCTGGCTTTTATTTTGAAATCACTGTCCACCTTTAGTTATTTATTAGGGAACCCACCCCCTTTAGATTTTATTTGGAAACCCTATCCCCCTTTATCCCCCCCGATGTGTCATTGCGAGCCCTTCCGCTGAAGGGCGAAGCAATCTTATCTTTATCTTTTGGTTTGCTTCGTCGCTCTGCTCCTCGCAATGACTTCTATGCCCAAGAAGGGGAGTGGATAGTAAGAGAGGCTTCGCCTCTCTTTGACTCTCTTTTGGTTTTCCTCTTTCGGACTTCGTCCCGCTAAAACCCTCTGCATATATTTTAAAGCCTCACCTCTTTTTAATTTCCGCAAAAGTATCTTGAGGCTGTGCCTTTCTTGGACTCTTCTTCCTGTGGGGATGCTCCAGTCCTCCCTGTTCCGAGTTAAAAATGCGGGGTGTTTAAGAGGGGCTGACGCCCCTCTTGCAAAATCTTTCCCCCTCTCCTTCTAAGGAGAGGGGGATTAAGGGGGTGAGGTCACCATATACCCGGTGAGGAAGAGGGACAGGCGGTAAGATAAATCTCAGTAGTATTGGTAACCTCTCTTCCTTTTGCCAAAGCGCTCAGGTTGCCGTTTTCCGGCCATATTGTGCTATAATTCGGGCATGGAGATAGCGCGCCGGATAGCCGGTTAAACGGGGACGGAAGCGGGATATTGATGCTGAAACAGACACTCATTGACCTACTGACGCAGGCCGCGGTAGAAGCCCAGCGAACGGGCAAGCTGCCCCCGGTTACTTTACCCGAGATAGCCCTAGAACGGCCCCAGAACGCCGAACACGGCGACTATGCTTCAAGCCTCCCCCTGAAGCTGGCCCGGGCGATCGGCCTTAACCCGCTGACCATCGCCAACGACCTGGTAAGCCTTATCGCCCCCAGTCCCGAAGTCGGCCAGGTGGTCGCCGCCGCCCCGGGATTCATCAATTTCACCCTGAAAAGCGACTGGCTGGCCCGCCAGGTAGAGGCAATTCTGAAAGCCGGTGAGACCCACGGCAACATCAAGCTGGAGACGGCTAGCCGGGTGCAGATAGAATTTGTCAGCGTTAACCCCACCGGCCCACTGCACGTGGGACACGGGCGCGGCGCCATTCTGGGCAGCACCCTGGCTAACATCCTCGCCGCCGCCGGCTACCGGGTGGAAAAGGAATACTACATCAATGACGCCGGCAACCAGATAGACGCCTTTTACCGCTCGCTCTATGCCCGCTACCAGCAATGCCTGGGTAAGGAGGCCGAGATGCCCGAGGACGGCTACTTTGGCGGCTATATGGTTGACCTGGCCCGGGAGATTATGGCCGGGGACGGCGACCGGTTCCACAATCTACCCGAGGCAGAGGTGGTCTCCGGAATAGGCAGGCTGGGCCTAGAGAAGATAATTAGCCAGATAAAAGCTGACCTGGAGCTACTGGGCGTGAGTTTTGATGTCTGGTTCAGTGAGCAGAGCCTCCATGAAGGCGGGCAGTACCAGGCCGTGTTATCCCGTCTGCAGCAGGGAGGCTACATCAGTGAAAAGGAAGGCGCCACCTGGTTTGTCTCCACAGCCCTAGGTGAGGATAAAGACAATGTGGTGATACGCAGCGACGGCTCACCCACCTATTTCGCCACCGATATCGCCTATCATTATGACAAGTTCCTCAAGCGTAAGTTTGACACGGTAATCAATATCTGGGGGGCGGACCACCTGGGGCATGTGTCCCGGATGAAAGCGGTGGTGGCCGCCCTGGGCATCGACCCGGAGCAGCTCAAGGTAATCATCTCGCAGATGGTCACCCTGCGCCGCGGCGGGGAACTGGTGCGCGTCTCCAAGCGCAGCGGGGACATTATCACCCTGCGCGAGCTGGTGGAGGAGGTGGGGGCGGACGCCTGCCGCTTTTTCTTCCTATCCCGCACCGCTGACAGCCAGATGAACTTTGACCTGGAGCTGGCCAAAAAGCAATCGGCCGATAACCCGGTCTATTACGTCCAGTACGCCCATGCCCGGATTGCCAGCATTCTGCGTCTGGCCAGGGAGAGAGGCATTGACTACGAGGACGGCGATGTTTCTCTGCTGACCACGGAACCGGAGTTAACCTTAATCCGCAAGATGCTGCTCCTGCCGGAAATGGTTGAACTGATAGCCAGCACCCTGGAACCCCACCACCTGACCTACTACGCCCAGGACCTGGCCACCGTCTTTCACAGCTTCTACAAGCAATGCCAGGTGGTCTCGTCGAACAAAGCCCTGACCAAGGCGCGCCTCAAGCTGGTCAAGGCGGCTAAAATTGTCCTCAGCCGGACGCTGCACCTCATGGGGATGACCGCGCCGGAAAGCATGTGAGGAGAGAGCCTGAGCGAGACCAGGCAATGAGGCGACAGAACCGTCATTTGAAAGTCGGGGAAACAATTCCTAGCTGGCTAGCTTTGATTTGTTTTTAGAGTTATGTTAACCTGACGGGGCGTTTGGGCAGAACTGAACGAGGGGGCGAACCCTCAAAACCCAAAGATAATTAAGAGAGAATTAGTAAAAATAGAAGAGAGGAAGCAAAATGGCCAAAGTCTGGTCTTGTCATGAGTGCGGGGAAAAGATGGCAAACCCTGCCACGTTGTGTATTTATGAGGAAAAAACAGGCCCGTTTAAAGATTTTTGCTTTGACTGAGGGAGGAAAGCTCTCAGGCAGAGAATGTTGGAACCAGGTGAGAAAGAGATTGTGTTTGGCTGGCATTTTACGATTCCCAACCTAACAGGAAAGCAGCGTACAAACATTAACTACCTACCAGAAATAGTTGAATACGATTGAAAATCCCAAAGGAAGCACCAACCAAACAACAGAGTTAGGATTAATCCTTCCTGTGCCTCTTGACAAACCGCTTCATCCGGGACAGCGCTTCCTTTATGTCCTCCAGCCAAGGGCCAACTCAAACCTCGCCCGTCTCTTCAGCCAGAACTTCCGACTTCCTCCAGCGCAGCCAGAGAGCAACTCCGGTCAGCAGGCACGCTACCACCGCGGCATATATTTCTATGTGGACGACGGTAAAAAGCCCTGCCGCTAAAAAAACAACGCTGTAGTTCAGCAAGGAATGCAGGAAAGCGGCCAGCAGGTAAAACTGCCATCCCCAGCCCCGGGCTAATCCGTAGCCAGCCAGCGCTGAAACCGCGATGTGAAAGGCCACGGCGAAAAACCTTTCCCAGAACCCGGCCAGTGCCATCATTCCGTCGGTCTGAACCGCTGCCCAGCTCCAGCCGGCAGCAAAAATGGTATTGTGCGCCCACACCGCCTCAAAAACACCGAGGCCCGCCCCGGCCACCGCCCCAATAGCTAATCCCATTTTGGGGTCGAGACTCCGGCCACTGCGCCACCACCAGACAACCACCGGTACGAGCTTTGACCCTTCCTGCACCAGCCCGCTGAGGAGTATTTGGGGAATCCCGGCAAGCAGAAGCCAGCGCATAAGTATTTCCTGACTCCAGAACTGACCCAATACCTGCCCGACCAAAATCTGCAGGGGGATTTGAATAAAGCTTACCGCTGCCAGGGAGAGAATAGCACTAATGATAAGCACCGCCCAGAGCCAGTATTTTTTAAAAAGCGGTGGCCGGTAGCCGGCCAGCCAGACCACCCCAAAGGCTACCGCCAGGCCAAGCCCGATGAGACTGGGACGGGCGAACCAGGAGAAGAAAAAACCGGTCATTTGCTCCAGCATAATATCCCCCTAAATTTTATATAACCCTGCCTTCCTTTTTGGCTTTAGAGTCCAGGTAAAGACCGATAGCCACGCCGATAGCCATGCCGATGGGTATCCCGCTGCCAACACTACCCATTACGGCGCCGATGGCCACCCCGAGACCGGTGCCCAGCGCCGTCCCCAGCCCGACGTAGTGCCCCCGGGTAATCAGTTTATGGTCTTGCTGGAGATGTTTGACCATGTTTTTAAT
The DNA here is from genome assembly GCA_030639445.1 of Dehalococcoidales bacterium. Lineage (GTDB taxonomy): Bacteria > Chloroflexota > Dehalococcoidia > Dehalococcoidales > RBG-16-60-22. Next base: position 2,350 of record DAOWCR010000063.1, on the reverse strand, counting down.
CGCCCGGCCATAACTCTGGCGGGTTCCTTTGGAGAGGAGGGATAAATTGCCCAGGTTCTGCAGCAGCTGGGTGATTTCCTGCTGGAAAATCTGGCAGCGCCCGCATTCCTCAGAGAACCCGGCAATCCTTCCGGCCACCCGCCGGAGCAGGTCCAGCTTGAATCTTTTAGCTTCTTTCTCGGTCAAGGTATCATGGTAAGAGTTGATTGCTTTGGCGGTATCCTCGTACCAGCGGTTGTGGACTTCCATCAGATTTTTTCCTTAGTCTTTAATCAGGGTTTTTTATTTGGTAACCCTCCCCCTTTGTCCCCCTCCCTTTGATAAGGGAGGGGGAAGGGTTGGAAGAGGGGCTTCGCCCCCCTTGAACGCCCCATTTTAAAGTTTAGGTCTCCTCTTATGCCACTCCGTCGCCTGCTCGTAGGCGTAGGCGATTTTGAGGATGGTCTCTTCGCTGAAGGGCTTGCCGATAATCTGCAGGCCTATCGGCAGGCCATTATCAAAGCCGGCGGGGATGGAAATGGCGGGCAGGCCGGCGATGTTTACCGGCAGGGTGCAGACATCGCTGAGGTACATCTGGAGGGGGTCGTCCACCTTCTCGCCAATCTTGAAGGGGACGGTGGGGGAGGTGGGGGTGACCAGGGCATCATATTTCTCAAAAGCGCGGTCAAATTCCCGCCGAATCAGGGTGCGCACTTTCTGCGCCTTGAGGTAATAAGCATCGTAATAGCCGGCGGACAGGGCGTAGGTGCCGAGCATGATTCGCCGTTTTACCTCGGCGCCGAAGCCGAACTCCCGGGTCTTCTCCAGCGCCTCCCACATTGTGTCCGCCTGATAGGAGAAGCCGTACTTCACGCCGTCATAACGGGCCAGGTTGGCGGAAGCCTCGGAAGGGGCGATAATGTAATAGACGGCCAGGGCATAGGGCGTATGGGGCAATGACACTGCCCAGTCCACTTCTGCCCCCAGCTCCCCCAGCTTACCAATGGCCGTCTTCATCGCTCCGGCTACCCCCGCCGGCATCCCCTCCACAAAATACTCCTCAGGAATACCGAGGCGAAGTCCTTTGAGGTCAGCGGCCAGGGACTGAGTATAGTCCGGGGTGGCATGAGGCACCGAGGTAGCATCCCGGCGGTCATAGCCGGCGATAGCGTTCAACACCAAGGCGCAGTCGGTCACATCCTGGGTCAGCGGCCCAATCTGGTCGAGGGAGCTGGCAAAGGCGACCAGGCCATAGCGGCTCACCCGGCCATAAGTCGGCTTCAAGCCAACGACACTGCAGAAACCGGCCGGCTGGCGGATACTGCCCCCGGTATCCGAGCCCAGGGCATAGACCGCTTCGCCGACGGCCACCGCCGCCGCCGAGCCGCCGCTGCTGCCGCCGGGCACCCGGCTCAGGTCCCAGGGGTTATGGGTGGCAAACAGGGCCGAGTTCTCCGTCGACGAGCCCATGGCAAACTCGTCCATGTTGGTTTTGCCGAGAAGCACGGCCCCGCCGTCGTTTAACCTCTCGACCACGGTAGCATCGTAAATGGGCACAAAATTTTCCAGTATCTTTGAGCCGCAGGTAGTCCGCACCCCCCTGGTGCACATGACGTCTTTAATCAGTACCGGGATGCCGGTAAGCGGACCGGCGTCACCACCACCGGCGATAAGCTCATCCGCCATCTGCGCCTGCTTCAGCGCCAGCTCATCGGTAACGGTAATAACGGCGTGAACTTCCGGCTCCACCCGGGAGATACGCTCCAGGTAAGCCCGGGTCAGCTCAACCGAGGACAGCTGCTTGCTTTTCAGCAGCCGGTGAGCCTCATGAATGGTCAGGTGATTAATTATCTACCTCACCCCCCCCTTTAATGTTTATTTAGGGAACCCACCCCCTATATCCCCCTCCCTTTGATAAGGGGAAAGGGGAGGGATATATAAGAGAGGTTTTACCTCTCTATGACTCTCCTCCAGTATCCTTCTCCTTCAAAGGAGAGGGGGAAGACTGGTTTTGAAGAGGCTTCGCCCCTTCGAGCTTCCCCCTAATTTTTTATTAAACTTATCACTCCAGTACCGCCCGGACCCGGAAACAGTCTCCCTCTCTCCGGGGGGCATTGGCCAGAATCTCAGCCGGCGGCCGGGAGGGGTCCACTTCATCACTTCTCATCACGTTCTGAAGGTCAATAGACTGGGCGGTAGGCGGGACACCATCCGTCGCCACGCGCTGCAGTATCTCGAAGTTTTCCAGTATATTGGATAGCTGTTCTCTCAGCTTATCTACCTCGGCTTCGGTCAGGCCCAGCCGGGCCAGGCGGGCAATGTGCAGCACCTCTTCACGACTCAGCTTCATTACTTCTGGCTCCTGTGTTTT
>DAOWCR010000011.1 GCA_030639445.1 Dehalococcoidales bacterium | reverse complement strand
CCCTGGCCGACGTCCAGGAAGCTGACGTGAAGGTTATCGTCGGGCAGGGTGGCGGCGGTAATTGATACCAGTAGCGCCGCGGCCAGCAGCGGCGGGATAGCCCACTTTTTCGGCACTCTGGCAGCAAAGTCGCCGGACTTGCTTATCCCGGACTTCAGCCGGGCGGTGACTCCGGGCATCGGGTTGGCCGGCTTCTTCCGGCCGAGGAAGATAGCGGCGGCCAGGACCAGATAGTAAGCCCATATCAGGGCCGCGTTGACCGGGCCGACCTCAATAAATGATAGAGAAGTTGCGCCGAGGCCGCTGACGACCAGCAGCATATAAGATAGGAAGAGCCAGGCCAGCCAGCCGGCCGCCTGGGCGGCGGGCAGGGCGATAAACCCCAGTCCCCCGGTCAAAGCCCCGCCGATGATAATGCCCGGCAGCGCGGGCAGGGCCAGAAAGGTGGCCAGCGGGCCGACAAAGGAAATGATACCGAAATAATAGGCGACCACCGGCCAGATAGCGATGACCGCCGCCAGGGTGGCGCCGAGGCTATCGCTGGCAATGCCGGCGGCGGTGACCAATACCCCGTCTTCGCCCAGGACGGCCCGGACCGCTTTTCGGCCCAGCGTCCGGAAAGGGGGAAAAAGGAAAACAAGGCCGGCCATGGCCAGAAAGCTCATCTGGAAGGCGGCGTCCCCCAGGATGTAGGGGCTGATACCGACCATTATGGCCGCGGCGAAGGTCAGTGCCGTGATGGCGCTGCGCTGCCGGCCCAGGAGCTCGGCAGTGAGGAACAGGCTGGCCATAATGGCGCCCCGGACCACCGGCGGGTGCAGGCCGGTGAGTATGGCGTAGAGCCAGATGATGCCCAGCGCCAGCCAGATGTAGAGGTAATGCCTCCGGCCGAAAAGCCATACCCCGGCGCTGAGCAGGATGCCGGCGATAATACCGAGGTGGAGGCCGGATATCGCCAGGAGGTGGGCGGTGCCGGTGCGGGTAAAGTCGGCTTTGATTGATGGGGGAATGTTGCCCCGCATGCCCAGAATGATGCCCTGGGCGAGTGATGCCTGCGGCTCGGGCAGCACCGTGGACAGGGTCCGAGCGACATCTTTTCTTAGCGCGTAGACCCAGGCCAGCGGCTTAAAGCCTTTACCCGTCGCCTCTATGGCTATTTCCGGGTAGGGCATGACGGTATAAATTCCCTGGTGGGCCAGGTAGCCTTGATAGTCGAAGTCATCAAAAGAGGACGGTGTCTCCGGTTCCCCGGTTACCCGGAGCACGTCGCCGTAGCGGTAAGCGGGGTATCGGGGTACAAAGAGCAGGGCGGTGCCTTCGGCTTTTTGCCATTCTCCATCCAGTTTTATGGCGCTGGCCTGCAGGTGGAGATGGGTGCTTTTATCTCTGACATCGGGGTCTCTGGCCACCATTCCCCTGATTTCAGCAACCCCGCGGTCATTGTAGCTGCGGAGGCTATTTTCGCTGACTGTGTGCAGACTTGAGTGGGCGTAAGCGGCCGCGGCGAAAAGGCTAATCAGGCTTAAGCCGGTCAGGATTACGGTCCGGCGGTGCCGGCGGGTGAAGGCCAGCAGGAGGATGGGGGCAAGTCCGGTGAGGGCGAGGACTGGCGGCAGGTTAAATTCCGTTCCCAGGAAGATACCCGCCACCCAGGCGCAACTAAGTAAAATAAGCGGCACAGGCTTCCATCCTGAAGGTCAATCGGCGACGGTCACCAGGTGTTTAATTTTCTGGTAGGTGGCGGGGCCGATGCCTTCTACTTTAGTTAGCTCATTGGTATGATTGAACTGTCCGTTCTGCTGCCGGTAGTCAATGATGGCCCGGGCCCTGACTTCACCGATGCCGGGTAGCGCCTGCAGCAGCCAGGCTTCCGCCCGGTTGAGGTCGACTTTTTGCGGCGGCTCTTCTCCCGTGTCGGGAATATAGAGCTTGAGTTGACCCGGGTCAGCGCCATCGGTAATCCCGCCCGCCGCCCGGATAATATCGTCCAGGCTGTCTCCGGTCTTTAAGGGGTAGAAGCCGGGATTATTGACGGCACCACCGACATAAATTTCGCCGGCCGGTGTTTCCCGGGCCGGGGGCAGGGAAATTTCTACCGGCTGGCCCGGACGGTATTTTGACCAGATAACCAGGCTGCCGGCGGCGATAATTGCCACCAGGAGAATAATGAGTAGCGTCCAGTATTTCTGGTACTTGGTCACGGAAAAACTCTTGCTTTTGGGTATCGGCCCCGGTTTAAATGCCGGTCAGGGCGGCGCGCAGCTTTTTTTCTGACTCGGGGCTGGTAAGGGCTACTATCTGGTCGCCTTCACGGAGGACGGTATTGGGGGTAGGGATACGCGGTTTTCGGTCTCGGGAAATAACCAGGGCCAGTTTACTGTCCTTCGGTAACGGAAGCTCCTTGACTGATTTGTTTACCGTGGCGGCGGCGGGAGGAATTCTTATCTCGACAATCTCCAGGTCTTGTTCGCTCAGGGTTAACAGATGCGTCAGCGGATGCGTCGGCACTTCTTTCTCTATGTATTCCAGGATGATATCGGTGGTGCTTACCGTAACATCTATTCCCAGTTTCTTGAAAAGAGCCTCGTTTTGCGGGTTTCTGATACGGGCGATGGTGCGGGGCACGTTAAACTTATGCTTGGCTACCTGGCAGGCGACTAAATTGTCTTCATCGTCACCGGTTACCGCCACCAGCATGTCGGCCCGGCCGGTGCCGACTTCTTCCAGGGTGGCTGCCTCACAGCCATCGCCCCGGACGCAGACGCTGCCCATTTCTTCTTTTATGGTATTGCAGAAGGCGGCGTTTTTTTCGATGATGAGCACTTCGTGGCCCTCGTCCAGCAGCGCTTTCGTCAGGTAATAGCCAACCCGGCTGCCGCCAATAACTATGATATACATCTGGCTCCTTATCCCTCTATTTTTTCCTGGACTAAATGGGCGAAAATGGTCGTCGGGCTGAAGGCTTCCAGCCCGAGGGTATCGTATAGCTCCTGGCGTAACGGGTCATAAATGCGGCAGATTACCCTGGGCACATTGAAGATGTGCTTGGCAATTTGGGCAGCCATGACATTGCGATTGTCCCCCTGGGTCATGGACACGAAGACATCGGCTTCCTCGATGCCGGACTTTTTCAGTGCTTCTTCATCAATACCGTTGCCGAACAGCGCCGTGCCGCCGAAAGTGGGCGCCAGCCTTCGGAAACTGTAGGCATCGTTGTCCAGAACCGTAACCGTGTGTCCGTCAGCATCCAGCAGCCCGGCCAGTTGAGCGCCGACTCGTCCACAACCCATAATTATTATTTTCATTGGTCACCTCAATCGTAATCTTTATTGGTGATACAGTATGACCGGACAGGGAGAATTTTGCAGCACGTAAGGCACCACGCTGCCCAGGCTGAATTGTCCGAAGCGCCTCTTGTGCTTGGCACCCATCAGGATCAGGTCAATCCCTCGTTCGACGGCTTCATCGATAATGGCCGGCCCTACCTCGCGGGCCTGAAGCACATCCGTCTCTATCTCATAGTCCTGTTCTTCGGCCACCATCTCAATGTGGTCCAGTATGGCTTCCGCCGTTTCAATTTCCGATTCTATTTCGGCATCCAGGGGCAGGGCACGCTTTATGGTAACGACATAAACGGACCAGATTTTACCCCTGTCCTTTCTGGCCAGCCGGCAGGCCAGTTTCATTGCCTCTTCATCCGCTTCAGTGCCCGATACCGGCACGAGAATTTTGTAGAACTCCACTATCCCTCTATTTCCGCTGGCTATTGTTTCACGAGTATTATAGTCCTCTTATTAAAAATCTACAATATCTTTATGGCTAAAGTTATATTTATTTAGCGGTCGGAAGGTCTTTTCTCTATCTCCTTTATCCGGGTATTTACAATCTGTACCGTAGTGTCTCTTAGTACCTCTAATTCACCAATAGACAGGTGTTCCAGTTCCTCCAGGTTATATTGGAGGGCGCCGACGACCTTCCGGAAAGGGCGCCGCTTGGGGAGCATGAAGTAAGCGTAAAGGGTGGCAATTATCACACCAAAAAAGGCCACCGTACTGAAAATTGACCAGACTAAACCAATTATCATTCCAGGAGTAGTAATTGGTCCCGGGCTGTTGGCACCTTGCGTTTGCATAGCGGTGAAGCTCCACCACAACGCATAACCATAGGAATTTATCTGTTCATTGACTCCCCGCTCCGCCAGATAAATCCCCCAGGATGCCAGTAGCCAAAGCACGGCAAGAATTAGGATCAATGGTATTAAAGGCGTTTCGGTGGCTATCTGCCCAAAAAATCTAAAAATCCCCGGCATATCCGGGGTGAGGCGTAGCCTTCGGCGAGGCCTCCGTCTCCGGATACGGAGTACCCTGTCTCCCCGTAGAGGTGTTAACTGTGCGGACCTTTCTTCCTCTTCCATCTCCAATGACCTCCCTTTCCTGAGGCAACTTCACTGACCCATTTCAGTCATTTTACCATTTTATTAAGTGTAATGACGGTATTTTAGGTCTCTTTCGGCTGGCTGTCAACTTTTTAATATACTTGACAAATGGCATAAATATGGTTATTATTTATGACAAATGACACCAGGCAGGTGAGACGATGATGATAAAGACCAGGATTTTTGAACTGCATAATGGTAACTACCGCAACTTGTCTGAATTAGCCCGGGCGATGGAGCTGTCCGTGAGCCAGGTCTACCGCGTGCGCGAGGGTAAGCGCGGCATCAACCAGAAATTCATTGTCGGGGCAATGCGGGTTTTTCCCAATCGTACGTTGGGCGAGCTTTTTTACCTGGAAATGAAGCCGCAATTCGGCAAATTGGCGGGGACATTTGTCACCAAGCGTTAACCTGATACCATCGACCCGACACTGGTTTAAATTTTTACGGGTGTCTGGGGGGCTATCGGGGGCGGGGGGAGCCGCGTTTACAGCGGTGTTTCTTCCGGATCAATCTTGTGCAGGTTATTTATGCCTTCCAGGTGGTCGAGGTAAAGTGTCCCGTTCAGGTGGTCTATTTCGTGCTCCAGGACTTGCGCCAGAAGCTCGTCGGTCTTAATCCGTATTTCCTTCCCGTTCCGGTCGCGCCCTTTAACGGTAACCGATTCGGCGCGTTTAACTTCTCCGCGATAGCCGGGAACACTGAGGCAACCCTCGTTCACCAGGCGTTCACCTAGCCTCTTAACTATCTCGGGATTGATGATAACTATATCCACCTCTTTCTCTTCATCTTTCTCTTCCTCGGGCAGGCTAATGACGATTACCCGTCGGGAGATGCCTATCTGCGGCGCGGCTAAACCCACCCGCCCGGGTGCCGCGTGCAGCGTCTCAATCATATCGCTTATCAGCTTCTTAACTGAATCGTCAATGGTCCTGACCCGTTTTGCTTTCCGCCTCAGTACCGGGTCGGGAAGGTTACGGATTGATAAGACGGTCATCAAAGCACCTGAAATAATAAAATTAATACAATATATATTACAATATATATAATGTAGCTACATATATAATATATAAATGTAGGTGACAAACGGCTGCCTACAGTTTACTAAAGCAGGCTTACCGGGTCAATGTCAACTGTCCAGCCCTGGGGGAGAGGGACTTGGGCCAGAAAAGCGGAAAGCCCGGTGCCGCGCAGTATGAGCTGCCAGCGAAACCGGCTCCGCAGCCGGTGGATAAAGGCCGGCGCCGGGCCAATCAGGCCGAGGTCATCTATTTCCCCGGCGTCTCTTTCGGCCGCCAGACGGTCCCTCATTCTTTCCGCTTCTCGCTGGCAAAAAGCGTCATTGGTATGGCGGTAGGTCAGCAGGGCCAGCCGGGAAAAGGGAGGATTACCCAGCTGGCGCCGGTAGGTAATTTCCCGGGCATAGAAGGCGGCGTAATCATGTTTGGCCGCGGCCTGGACGGCATAGTGTTCCGGGGAGTAGGTCTGGATGATAACCTGTCCGCCTAATACACCGCGCCCGGCTCTCCCCGCTACCTGGCTCAGGAGTTGAAAAGTCCTCTCCCCGGCGCGGAAGTCAGGCAGGTTCAGGCTGGTGTCGGCGATGACCACTCCCACCAGAGTGACCGAGGGCAGGTCCAGCCCCTTGGCGACCATCTGCGTCCCGATGAGGATATCCGCCCGGTGGGCGCGGAACTTGCCCAGTATCTCCTCGTGCGAGTCCTTGTGCCGGGTAACGTCGCTGTCCCAGCGCAGCAGCCGGGCCCGGGGAAAGGCAGCACCGGCTGCCTGCTCCAGCTTCTGGGTGCCGAGGCCCAGAAATTTTATCTGGCGGCTCAGGCACCGCGGGCAGGCCTGGGGTACCGGTGTTTTATGGTGGCACTGGTGGCAGACCAGGGCGTCCTCGGCTAAATGGTGGGTAAGGGTAACTTCACAGCGCGGGCAGCGCAGCACGAAGCCGCAGCGGCGGCACTGGACAAAGGTAGTCCCGCCCCGGCGGTTAAGGAACAGAATCACTTGCTCGCCACCGGCCAGCGCTTTGGTCGCCGCCCGGACCAGGGAGCGACTGAAAATACTCCGGTTTCCGGCTTTGAGCTCATTTCTCAGGTCAACTACTTCAACCTGCGGCAGGGGCGCTCCTTCATCGGGGACAACCCGCTCCGGTAGCTGGAGCAGGCGGTAATCGCCTCTTTCCGCGTGGTAAAAAGTCTCCACGTCAGGGGTAGCGCTGCCCAGGATAACCACCGCTCCGGTCAGTTCCGCCAGTTTGAGGGCGGTGTCGCGGGCGTGGTAGCGGGGCGATTTGTCTGTCTGTTTATAGGTCCACTCGTGTTCCTCGTCGATGACGATAAGTCCCAGGTCGGGCTGGGGGGTGAAAAGGGCGCTCCGGGGACCGATGACCACGTCAAATTCACCGTTCCGGAGGCGGTACCACTCATCAAACTGCTCGCCGGGTGACAGTTGGCTGTGCTGGACGGCTACCCGGTGGGGAAAGCGTGCCGCAAACCGTTCTATGGTCTGGGGGGTCAGGGAAATTTCCGGGACCAGGACAATGCCCCGCTGGCCCAGCTTTACTGCCTCGGCCAGCGCCTGCAAATAGATTTCGGTCTTGCCGCTGCCGGTGACGCCGTGGAGCAGGAACACTCTCGGGTGGGTCCGGTCACCGCGTATGGCGTCCCGTACTGCGCTGAAAGCTGACTCCTGGGCGGCGGTAAGCTTCAGCGGGGAAGACGGGGTAATGTTCCGGTAGGAAATCGGCTCGCGCCTGACTTCAACCGGCTGGAAAGCGGCCAGGCCTTGGCGAACGAGGGCCCCGGCGGCGGCTTTGGCGGCGCCGGTCTTCTGCCTGGCTTCTGCCCAGGGCACCGGCCCGGCCTGCCGTGCCAGGAAGTCGAGGAGGGCCGCTTGTTTGATGGCTCTTTTTTCCCGCAGGCTGCCGGCGGCCGCACGGGCCTTGGCGGCGGTAATATTAAGATGCAGGTAGGGTACTTTTTTGGGAGTTATCCTGACCGGTTCCAGCTCGTAGCTTCTGACCGCGAGTCCCCGCCCCACCAGCTGGGAAATGATGGCCCGAGCTTTCTTTTGGCCCAGTCTCTTTGCCAGCTCCTTCAGGCTGGTTTTATCCCGCTTGCCGACTGATTCAAAGACCTGTCGCAACTCCGGGGAAAGTGCGGAGAGGTCACCGGCGTCGTGGTCCGGGGCGGGCGAGATAAAGGTGAGCGGCTTCCGCCCGAATCCCGGCGGGAGCATTAAAGCGACGGCGTCGAATAGGGGGGAGAGGTAATATTCGCTTATGTCGCGGGCCAGTGTTACCTGGGCCGGGGACAGTAAGGGGTGGGGGTCGATAATATCTGTTATTTCTCTGGTCTCTTCAACTGCGGGGTAGGCGCTTAGCTCCAGCACGATGCCCTGGAGCGTTTTGTCACCAAACGGGACCCACACCGCCTGTCCTGCCTGGATATTTAAACCGGGGGGTATGGCATAGCTGAATGCCCGGCGCTGGGCTACCGGCGAATTAACGCTGACCTCAGCATATTTCATCCTAGGCTCCAGTGGCTCCAATTTTGCCCAGCGTTGAGATAAAAGAAGTCTTAGCTAGCCTCGGTTAAGCCCTTTTGTTCTGAGCTTCCGGTTTCTTTCCCCTGGGGACCCGCCTTTCCTTGATGCGGGCGGCCTTGCCGCTGCGACCGCGCAGGTAATAGAGCTTGGCCCGGCGTACTTTTCCGTGCCGTATTACTTCCACTTTTTCCACCAGGGGTGAATGTATTGGGAAGGTGCGCTCAACACCTACGCCGTAGGCCACGCGTCTTACCGTGAAGCTGGTGCTGATGCCGCCTCTCCGCAGCTTAATGACCACTCCCTGGAACGGTTGGAGGCGTTCCCGCCCGCTTTCCACCACCCGGCTGCTGACCCTTACCGTGTCCCCGGGGACAATCTCAGGGATATTGGGGTTTGGTTTGACTTCAATAAATGATGCCATCATATTCATTTGATAGACTCCTTGTCCAGATTAAGCCTTGTTTTTTTCGGTGATGAGGTCAAGCGTTCGACCAGCTGCTTTTCCGTCGGGTCCAGATTGGTCTTGTCAAGCAGGTCCGGGCGGCGTTGCAACGTGCGCCGGATAACCTGCTCCCGGCGCCACCGGGCAATTTGGGCATGGTTTCCGGAGAGCAGGACTTCGGGCACAGGCCATCCCCGGAATACCTTCGGGCGCGTGTACTGGGGGTATTCCAGCAGGCCATTGGCATGGGACTCGTCCAGAGGTGAAGCTTCCGAGCCGAGGACCCCGGGCAGGAGCCGGACCACGGCATCGGTCACCACCATCGCCGGAAACTCGCCGCCGGTAAGTACGTAATCGCCAATGCTGATTTCATCGGTCACCAGGTGCTCCCGTACTCGCTCGTCGACTCCTTCGTAGTGGCCGCAAATCAGGATTAGATGGTCATGCCTTGATAGCTCCCGGGCAATTTGCTGGGAAAAGAGGCGTCCCTGCGGCGTGAGCAGGATGATCGACAGGTCACCGGTCTCGTCTTCGTGATGGATTTCTGATTTAATTGACTCCACGGTCTCAAAGATGGGCTCGGGCTTGAGGACCATGCCCGGGCCGCCGCTGTAAGGGTAGTCATCAACGGTGCGATGTTTATCATGCGTATGGTCCCGGATATTATGCAGGTTGAGGCGGACCAGATTACGGTCAATCGCCCGTTGGAAGATGCCGACACGGAACGGGGCCTCAAACATCTGCGGAAACAGGGTCAGAATATCAATACGCATTGGTCAGTCCCTGGCACTTTTTAAGAGTGCTCCGTTACCTCTCCTTTAATAATCTCCACGGCGTGAGGAATCACCGGCAGTATCACTGCCAGGCACTCGCCGACGGCTCTGGGGCTGCCGGGCAGGTTGACGATAAGGCATTTCCCCCTGACGCCGGCTGCCGCCCGACTCAGCATAGCCATCGGCGTTTTATCCAGGGTCCCGGCCCTCATCGCTTCGGCCAGGCCGGGCACGACCTTATCCGCTATGGAGAGAGTTGCTTCCGGGGTAACATCGCGCGGGCCCAGTCCGGTGCCGCCGGTGGTGATAATGACATCCACGTTACCGGCGTCCGCCCATTCAACGAGTTTCTGGCGGATAATGTCCATCTCGTCGGGAATAATCTCATACCTGGCGAAATGACTGTCTAAAAGCGCCAGGCTGTTTTTAATTACCTGGCCGCTCTTATCTTCACGCTGGCCCCGCGAACCCTTATCACTGATGGTGAGTATACCCACCTTGAGCATAAAATTACCTTTCTCGAAACAGATTTTATTTTACCACATACGGGGTGCAACGTAAAATTTTTTATTTTTTTGTAAAAAAAAGTGCCAAAGGTCTTGACAAAAGGGGGTAAACGTGTTATAAAATGGCGAATAGTGGGAGGTAGTGGGAAAATAGGGGAGGACTGACCAGGGAGTTAGAAAATGTTTTTCGGTGAATTTGAATATAAGATAGACGAAAAAGGCAGAATGCCGGTGCCCCCCCGGTTCCGGAGAGATCTGAAAGACGGGGTGGTGCTGACGCCCGGCCCGGAAAAATGCATCAACGCCTATACGTTATCTGAGTGGAAGAAGCGGGCGACCACGCTTACCGGTAGTTCGCTGGCGCCGAACAACAAGATGAGGAGACTGAACCGGGCGTTTTTTGCCACCGCCTTTAACGTAAGTATTGACGGACAGGGCCGGGTGGCCCTCCCGATACCGCTCCGGGAGCATGCGGAGATTATGGACGAAGTAATTATCGCTGGAGCTAATACTTATCTTGAGATATGGAATAAAGTGCTCTGGGAAGAGGAGAAAGCAGTTAGTCAGGAGCAGGCCTGGCAAATAATAGAGAGCTTAGAAGAGAGGCACTAATGAGTTCGGACAAACCGACCTCCAGCCATGTTCCCGTTCTGCTCGAGGAAACGGTGAAGGCACTAGCTGTCCAGCCCGGGGGGCGCTATGTTGATTGCACTCTGGGGGGAGGCGGGCATGCCGGGGCTATTTTAAAGCGCAGCTCACCCGGGGGACAATTGCTGGGTATTGACGCTGACCCTGAGGTCATTAAAATAGCCAGGGCCAATCTTGAAGCCTATCGTGGCTCATCCCTGCTGGTTAATGAAAACTTCGTTAACCTGCAGGCTACCTGTATTAAGTATGACTTCTCTCCGGTGCACGGTATCTTGTTTGACCTGGGGCTTTCATCCCTTCAGCTTAACGGGAACGGGCGCGGTTTCAGTTTTCAGTATGATGCGCCTCTGGATATGCGGTTCAGTCCCGGCCAGGAAGTGACCGCGGCTAATATCGTTAATACCCTGTCTGAAGCTGATCTGGCTCGCTATATCAGAATGTATGGCGAGGAAAACTACAGTCACCTGGTGGCGCGGCATATCGTGAAGGAACGGCCGATAAACTCTACCCTTCACCTGGCCCAGACGATTGAGCGGGCTATCGGCCGGAGGCGGGGTAAAATCCACCCGGCCACCAGGACCTTCCAGGCACTGCGCATAATGGTCAACCGGGAGCTGGAGAACCTTGGCGTCGCTCTGAAGCAGGCGGTTAATCTTCTCGGGTTCGAGGGCAGGTTGGTCGTTATCAGCTATCACTCTCTGGAAGACCGCATTGTCAAGCAGTTCCTGCAACAGGAAGCGAGGGATTGTATTTGCCCGCCGGGTGTGCCGGTCTGCGTTTGTGGACATAAGGCGCAACTGAGACTGGTCCATAAAAAGGTTATTGTCCCTTCTCCCGCCGAGATTCAGCATAATCCGCGCAGTCGGAGCGCCAGATTAAGAGTTGCGGAGCGGGTTATCACTCAGGATGATTGCGATAGCCGCGCCGAGGTGGAAAAATTTTTGATTGAGACTAATGCCGGCACCTGGAGAAGGCCATCCCTGGTAAAAAGGCTCCAGGTAATCTTTGCCGCGGCCTAGTCCGGCCGGGCGTTTGGGTAAAAAATAAAGGGTCAGTATAACTTAAGGAGCAGGACTTGATGAAAGGTTGGGCGGTAACTACCTTTAACGGTAATACCTCTAAAGCGGGCACTACTTTAGAGGACTTAAGGCTGAGAGTAGCTGAGCACGTCATCGTGCAATATGGTTACCCGGAACGCGAGGAAGTAAGGAATATCTTGAGTGAGACCAAGGTGGGCGCCCGGAGAAGGCCATCCCTGGAAAAAAAGCTACGGATAATTTTTACGGCGGCCTAGATTGGTCAGAAGCTTCAGGATTATGAAAAAGGAGGTTCTGGAGATGTAAAAGTTAACAGAACTTAAAGAACCTTAATCTAGTAGAAGGAGGGTCAGATGAAAGAACGGACTATTGCTTCAATTGATGTTGGCACTACCAAGGTGTGCACCGCGATTGCTGATATGAATGGTGGTGGCGCCTTGCAGATTGTGGGCGTGGGTATTGCGCCGTCGGTAGGGTTGCACAAAGGCCTGGTGGTCAATATCAATGAAGCCAGAGAGTCAATTCGTGAATCGGTGAAAAAAGCGGAGCAGGCCAGTAACTATAAAATCGACTCGGCCTATATCGGTGTCACCGGGAGGCATGTCTCTTCGTTGAACAACCGGGGAGTGGTCGCCATTACCCGTAATGACCGGGTGGTGCGCTCCGATGACCTGAAGCGCGTCCTCGCCTCTGCCCAGAGTATCAAGGTGCCCAATGACCGGAAACTGCTCCACGTTATTCCCCGGTCTTACGCCGTTGATGGCCAGGCAGGGGTCAAGAACCCGGTGGGCATGCACGGCTTCAGACTTGATGTGGAGACACACGTCATTACCGCCGCCGTAACCTCTATCCAGAACCTGATAAAATGTGTTCGCAGCATCGGTATAGATGTGGAAGACCTCGTCCTGGAGCCTTTAGCCAGCAGCGAGGCGGTATTGACCCCGGACGAGAAACAGGTGGGTGTCATCCTGGCGGATATCGGTGGTGGCACTACCGATGTGGCCGTCTTCAAGGAGGGGAGTATCTGGCATACTTCTATTTTACCCGTCGCCGGCTATCAGCTTACCAGAGACATTTCCATTGGCCTGGGGCTGCCGTTTGATGTGGCCGAGGAGATGAAGAAAAGGTATGGCAGCGTTATGCCGGTTTACGAAAATAAGACCGAAAGCAACGCCATTTCGCAAGACGGGCACGGTGTCTCCTATCAGGACCTGTGTGACATTATCCGGGCTCGAGTTGAGGAAATAATGAAGCTTATTCTGCTGGAGCTGCCAAACTCTGAATATGAAACACTGGTTCCGGCCGGCCTGGTCTTTACCGGCGGTAGTTCCAATCTGGCCGGCATGGCTACCCTGGGGCGCGAGCTACTGCAGCTTCCGGTAAGGATAGGTATTCCGTCCAGCTTGCCCGGTATCAGCGATAGTCTCTGCGACCCGGCCTATGCCACCAGCGTGGGTCTGCTGATGTGGGGGGCTAAAAATTCGGGGCGGCAGATGTGGCGGTCCCGGGGATTTGGCACCGCTTTACGGCGTTTGGCTTTCCGTATTACCGGTCTGTTTCGCTAGGAAATTAAAGAGATTACCTGGAATAACATAGAAAGGAGGAGGCGGAAAATGGCAAAATCAAGTTTTGTGGCTAATCCAGCAAAAATCAAGGTGATTGGTCTGGGTGGTGGTGGTAGTAATGCTATCACCCGTATGGTCAGGGAGGAAATTCAGGGTGTGGAATTCATTGCCATGAATACCGATGCCCAGGCCCTGGCGGTGCCCGAAGCCCCAACCCGCATACAGCTTGGCGAGAAATTAACCAGGGGACTCGGCGTCGGCGGCGACCACGATATGGGTCAGAAGGCGGCCGAGGAAAGCCGTGACGAGCTTTGTGAGCTCGTTTCCGGAGCGGATATGGTGTTTCTTACCGGCGGTATGGGTGGTGGCACGGGCACGGGGGCGGCACCGGTTGTCGCCGAAATAGCCATGCAGAGTGGTGCCCTTACTATTGCCGTGGTCACCAAACCGTTCACCTTTGAAGGTGTCCACCGTACCCAAGTGGCCAATGAAGGGATTACCCGCCTGCTGGGCAAGGTTGATACCCTGATTATTATTCCCAATGACAAGTTACTGGGTCTCTGCGACCAGAAGACAGGCGTGGACAGTGCTTTCAAGCTGGCCGATGATGTCCTGCGGCACGGCGTCCAGGCGATTGCCGAGGTTATTACTACCCCCGGCATGATTAACCTCGACTTTGCCGATGTTAAGTCGATAATGAAGGGTGCCGGTCCGGCCTGGATGTCCATAGGCAGAGGGACGGGGCAGAACCGGGCGATAGAGGCAGCTAAAGAGGCTTTGTCCAGTCCTCTCCTGGATGTTTCCATTAACGGGTCAAAGGCAGTGCTGTTCAATGTCGTCGGTGGTAACAGTCTCACCCTGTTTGAGGTGAACGAAGCCGCTGATGTCATCAAGGAAGCCGTAGACCCCGAGGCTAACATCATATTCGGCGTCGCCCATGACGCGGCGATGGATAATGATGTCCGGATTACCCTGATTGCCACCGGTTTCATTGCCAAGCTGGGACTGACCGGCGTCAGCGAGGAAGACGAGCTGACGCAGATGCTCAGGGGCCTGAAGAGTGAAGAAGAGCTGGATATCCCGTCATTCCTGCGCCGGCCGGTATATAGTCACCGGCGGCAGGCAATGACCTCATCGGTCAAACCGGTCCAGCCACCTTTGATAAAGACCCCGGCGGCGGACGCCACCAGTTAGCCTTGACGGCAGGTTTGCCTGCCAGAAGCATGATGGACTAACCGAAGCATCCGGAGGTTAAGGCGAGTGACTATGGGGATGGGCTGGTGTTTGTTATCGGTAATAATAAGCAGTAAGGCTGCTTGCTGCGGAGGATATTGATATGGCGGCCGCGGCCCTGAACGGGTCAAACGGGAAGAGGGGAAACCGGAATGGCCGCCGGCTGCAGTTTGGCTTTTGTCCCTGCTGCGGCCGGAAGGGGTTCTACAAGGTCCCCCGCAGTTACGAACACTGCCGTTGCTGCGGCCTGCACCGGATACTTTTGCCGGGGCAGGACTTCTAGGTCTTTTGAGTTCCGGAGACGGGGTAACTGTCCACCACCGCTAGAAACCAACCGGCACCTTTATTGACAATTCTTTTTCCAGCCGTTATCCTATAATACTGGACTTGTCCGGGGTAGATTTTTTGCGGAATACATTTTCGAGCAGGCATGCGAGTTATTGCCGGCAAGGCGAAAGGACATCAACTGAAAGCGCCGAAGGGCACCATTACCCGCCCGGCCACGGATT